>SKNL01000205.1 GCA_007120555.1 Balneolales bacterium | reverse complement strand
GGAACAGGTGCACATCCCGCTGCGGGAACGGAATGGAAATGCCATCCTTGTCAAAGCGCTCTTTGATATCCTTGATGAGTGCAAACCGGGTAGGCCAGAGATCGGATGCTTTTGCCCAGGGTCGCACAAAAATATCGACGGAACTGTCACCGAGTTCACCGACAGCCACCATCGGTGCCGGTTCTTTGAGCACGCGCTCATCGGCATCCATTGCTTCCCTGATGATCTTCATGGCTTTGTTGATGTCATCGGTGTAACTGATCCCGAAGACCAAATCGATCCGGCGTGTGGGATTGGTTGAAAAGTTCGAAATATTGGCACCCCAAATATTGCTGTTCGGGATGATCATGAAGATGTTGTCGAACGTGTGCATTTGCGTGGAAAACAGGCCGATTTCATCCACAACGCCCATTACTCCGCTGATATTGACGGCATCACCGACATTGAACGGGCGGAATAGCATCAGCATCACCCCGGCAGAAAAGTTGCTCAGGGTGCCTTGCAATGCCAAACCAACGGCAAGTCCGGCCACACCCAAAAGTGCCACAAGGCTCGTGGTTTCCACACCGAACCGGTTGAGCACGGCAATCACCGTGGCTATCAGAATGAGGACTTTCACCGTCTGTGAAAGAATGGGTGTCAGGGTTTTGTCGATACGTTCCGATTTTTCACAGGCCTTTCTGACACGCTTGCTTGCCCAGCTGGCAATCAGCCAACCGATGATCAGTATGACTACAGCGCCTAAGATATTGAGACCATACGGCACCACCACCTCGGCAATGATTTGATCAATGTTTTCCATGGTATTCTCCGTTACATGAAGGGTTTTTCCGTCTGCTCCAATCCAGTGACGCCATACTTGCCAGGGCAACAGGGTCACCGTTTTCAAACCTGCTCCCTCATTCTGGTGACACTTTCCACACAAAGAGGCTTTGCAAGAAAATGCAAGCCACCTTACGGGATTTGTCCAGGCAGACTATTGTTTTTTTTAAACGGCACAAAAAAAGACAGACCGACAATGTCAGCCTGCCCCTTTTCATTAATCCGCATTTTGACACAAGGTTTCAATGGACAGATTCCTCGTCTTCCGGATTATCACTGAAGATGGCTGCGCAGCATCCATGCCACTTTCGAGTGGGTACGGATGCGCTCGGTCACAAGATCAAGGGTGGCCTCGTCGCCCGCTTCCTCGCAAGCCGGCAAAGCCTTGCGGGCCGTGCGGATAACTGCCTCATTGGCTTCCTGCAGTTTTTTTACCATGGTGCGGTCATCCGGCAACCCCTCTTCTTCCGTGATCGTGGTCATTTTGGAAAACTCCTTGAAGGACCCCGGGGCAAAATGTCCCAGCGAACGGATCTGCTCGGCAATATCGTCGATTGCTTCGGCAAGTTCCGTATATTGCTCCTCAAACATGGCGTGCAGGGACTGGAAGTTCATCCCGGTCACGTTCCAGTGATAGTTGTGCGTTTTCAGGTAGAGCATGTACGAGTCGGCCAGGAGATGGCCAAGCGCTTCTGCAATTTCTTTGCGCTGTTCATCGGTAATGCCAATATTGATATCCTCGGACTTATCCAGCAGTGTACTCATAATCGTCTCCTTTTTTTTGTTTGTTTCAATTAATAATTACAGGTTGAAACCTACTTGTTGTGAGCTGTCACTCGTTCAACATTTACCATGGCCAATTCGTTCTGACACTTCTTTTCACCTGTTTCTCACCTGTTTCTATAATACGTGATAAGCCGCTTAAAATCTTTGGGCATTTCCGCCTCCAAACCAACGATCTCCCCCGTTGCCGGGTGGTGAAATTCCAGCCGGGAAGCATGAAGCGCCTGCCGGTCGATCAGCTTCTCTTCCTGCTCGTCACTGGCATAGTGACGGTCACCGACAGTGGGGTGGCCGATTTCCGCAAGTTGCACCCGGATCTGGTTTTTCAGGCCGGTATCCAGGGCCACCTCCACCAGTGACGTATCACGAAAAGGCTCCACAACCCGGTACAACAGCCGCGCCTGGGTCCCGTCGGGATCCTCTTCCGGAACAATGACATTGCGAAACCCGTCCTTGATGCGTTTCATGTAGTGGACAAGTTCTCCCTCGGGTGGATCCGGGACGCCGCGCACCAGCGCAAGGTAAATCCTGGCCGGCTGGTGATTCCGGAACTGTTCCATCAGGCGGGTCCGCGCCCGGGTGCTCTTTGCAAATAGCACCACTCCGCTTGTATATCTGTCAATGCGATGCACGGTCTGAGCCCGGCGCTTCTGAGGCTCCAGATAAAGGTCCAGGGCTTCCTGCATATTTGCTGACTTCATGCCTGGAATGGGTACCGTCAGTATGCCGGCCGGCTTGTTGACCGCTATCACCTGGGAGTCCTCATACAGGACCTCGGCCCGGTTGCGGGCATTCAGCGTTACATGCCTTTTCTTTTTTTTCACGTGTTTAAAATTTTTATTGCACTTCGTGACCTTCGGTTCAAGATAACGGCATTCAGCTTGAAACTGGCGAGTCAATCTGCTTCAAAAAAGCCCGGCTCTCACCGTCATCGGGAAACCGGGCGGTACAGTTGATCATTACGATCCTTGCCTCATTGATCCTTTTCATGTGCACCAGCACAGCAGCAAGATTCCGGAGTATGAGCGGCGTTTCCCCGCCATGACGGATACTTTGCCGGATCACCGTTTCTGCTTCGGCATATTTTCGCTGCGCCACCAGAGCGTCAAACAATTCGTTCAGCAACCCCACATGATCTGGCCAGGTTTCAAGTGCTCGCCGGTAGGACGACTCCGCCTGTTCCCAAAACCCGAGAAGGCTGCAGACCGACCCCATCATGAACCGTGCATAAGCCAGATCGTCGCCGGTAGCCTGCTCCAGGCAATCCACCAGTTCGTCGCCGATGCTGCGCAGCCGCTTCACACAGTGGTGCGCCTTCCGGTCATCATCTCCTGCTTCTGCTTCTTCCAGGCGGTCGGACAAGTCCACAATCTCCTCGGAAAGAGCGAGAAGCCTGGACTTTAACGGATCGGGCCGTTCGGCGGTCATCGATTTCAGATACTCATTTCCACATTATGGACATTTCTCAGAATCTCAACGGCGTTTTTGTCCTTGCCCTGCATCACCCGATGCTCAAGATTGGTGATAAGTCCGGCCCGCGCCTCTTCAAAAGCCTCCTCACGGGCATCCTCCGGCGTTCCGGTCCGGATAAGGATGTAGATGTCATCGGCGCGGATCACACTGTAAAGTCCGTCCTCATTAAAGGCGTGCGAGCGAAGCTGTTCGTACTTTTCGAAGAGCTGCGAGAATTCTGTCGAGTCCGCCGCTTTCTGCACGATTTGGACATCTTTTGGACTTTCGGCACTCAATGGCACATGACAGAGATAATAAAATTTTTCCTGGTAAAGCATGGGGATTGAAACCTGGGTTTATCGTTGAATCATTATAATGCTGTAAAATACGAAAATATCAGATCAAATACCTTGAGAGGTCTGCTCAAGCCACCGGACCATAATGTCGTATACACGGGCAATATCCTTCAGATACACCGACTCATTTCTCTGGTGATAGGGGAATATGGCCGGCTCCAGGGCCAGCGAAGGAATACCTCTTTGCCCGTCCCTGTTCAGCTCCTCTCCGTAGTGCAGATAATCATTCGTGTTGTTGGACAGGTACAGGTCGGGATCAATGGACAGAAACTGATCACGGACCCGCTCGGTGCCTTCACGCTCCCTGTCTGCCGGCTGCTGGCCGGTGAACTCCCAGTGCCCGCTGTAGAGTGCCACTCCCGGCTCCCCCTTGAACAGAGGTGTGGTATCCAGCGTGATCACCGCAGATGGCACCAGATGTTCCCGGAGCAGAAACCGCGAGATACGTTCGGCTCCCATGCCGTGATAAAGCCCCTTGCCCTGGTTCTTGAGCAGGTGCGGATGATTCTTAAGGCCGAAACTCTCTTCCATCTCCGAAAAAAGCAGCATGAGTGGAGGGAATGACCGCTCGGAGCTGAGCCGTGCAAGGGAGATGCAAAGAGCCAGTCCAACGGCATTGTCCAACTGCCCTGTGAGCCGCTCTTCGTCCTGCTCGAATGGCAGTGCTTCCGGTGGAGAAGTGCCAAAATGATTGATCTTGTCAAGGTGAGCCGTAAGTGCAACCGGCGGCCGGTTGTCATCCCCGGGGACCTGAAAAACAAGGTTGTTGTCAGGAACACATTCTCCATTCGCTCCGGGAACGGATTCCATGGTGCGGAAAATCAGGTCATGGATACGCTCCTCATAAGAGGAAAAGGAGGGGACCCTGGCTATGTCTCGGATCAGTGAAATCAATTTTTCCATAGGCATAAAGCTACAAAACAATCAACAGAAATGCATTTTCAATAGAAAGCTTCCGCACGAGCGCCGCGATATTTCAAAATACATCTGCTTCTGTATCGTTTCTATCGGGAACACAATGATTTGTTGCATATCTTCACTGCCGGATGTATTTTCGGAATCAAACGTATGCCTTCAATAAGCGTGTGCCCTGAACAGATTCAATAAACATTTCAGCACTAAGAAAAATGAATATAGATAATCGGAACCGAATCATCAGCGCCGTACTATCCGTCGTCATTATTGTCCTCGCCTGGTTGCTTTATGATTCCATCACATCACCGTACAAACAAATTGAGGAGCAACGGGAAGTAACCGAACAAGTCCGGCACCGCCTCACCGTCACACGCGATGCCCTTGTTGAGCATCAGCGCAGGAACAATCACTTCCCGCAAACCCTTGACGATCTGGTTGAATGGCTTAAAACCGACGAAAACATGGTTGAAAAAGGGGATTCCCTTTTCGCATTTCGTCCTCCCTACCAGTACAATCCCGACTCGCTGATCTATTCCCCCAGAACCGGCAACCGTTTCCAGTACGCCCTGAACGATACGCTGCGGCCAAACATCTATCTGCTGGAAGATCCCGATACCGACGATGCCATCGGTTCCCTGGAGCGCACCACCCTGCTGAACGCCACCAACTGGAACTAATCCGAATGCCATGCCGGAACCGGATGCGCGACTTGGAGTTGCCTTCGAAGCCAACAAGCTCTGCTATGCTGTATCTGCTTTGGCGAAACCGGCCTACTTGGAGCGGATCGGGCAGATTGATTTCAATTTTGACCTGATTGACTCCCTCACCCGGCGCGACCCGGACACCTTTCCGGGTCTTTGCAATGCCATTGGAAATCTGATACGCGAGGAGGATGCGTCCGAAATAAGCGTATTGTATCCGCCGCAGCTCGAATGCTGGAGCATAGTGCCCAAGTCGGTCTTCGATCAGGAGGATGAGCGGCAGGCGCATCTCAACATTCTCATGCAGGGAACGGAAATGAGCCGCATCGCGCCGGACTGGCACACGATAAGCAACCGTGATTTCAAGTTGCTCAAAGTCCGCAGAAAGCAGCATCTGGAATCGTTTTCCTTCCTCCTCAACGGCCCCGTTAACGGCAACCTTTATTCTGATTTTCAGATTGGTGAAAAGTGGATGAGAATAAGTCATTTCCATGGCTCATTCATGACTGTTTCCTGCGATAAAGGTGTTTTGGGCATCACATCATTCCTGCTGGGCAAACTGCGGGCTGCCACCTATATCACCTTCGACGACATATCTGACCTGCCCTACCTCTGGCTCCAGCAAGCATCCCACCTTCACTGGATGCATGGCATGCATGAACAGATCCTTGTCTATGGCGGTGAGGCCGGCCGTGTCACCGAAGAACTCCAGGCATACTGGGATGATGCCTCGGAGATCATCGTGATGGACTCCCTGGATAAAATGGGACTCTCTTCCGAGGAAAAAACGTACGGCTTCCCGCTTGAACGGGCATTCCCGGCCACACTGTTATCAGTCTACTGACCCATGCGGATCATCACCGGCACACTGAAAGGCAGAAAGATCACCGTTCCTGCACATGTCGATATGCGCCCCACATCAGACCGCGCCAAAGAGAGTATCTTCTCAATCATCGAAGTGCGCAAGCATCTTTCCGGCAGCATCATACTGGATCTTTTTGCGGGCTCGGGCAACCTGGGCTTTGAAGCCATCTCCCGTGGTGCATCGAAGGTGATCTTCGTGGAATCTTCCTCCGCTGCCACAGACCATATTGAAAAAACCGCACGGCAATTCGGTGTGGAAAAGCAGGCACGCGTTATCTGCTCTTCTGTCGAGAACTTCCTCGGCGGACCGCCCAGTCCATTCGACATCGTCTTCGCAGACCCCCCTTACGAATATCCTGAAATGACACGGCTCCCCGAGATCATCCTGCAAGAGGGCTGGCTCAAGCCGGACGGCTGGTTCATCCTTGAGCACGACAAACGGCATCATTTCGGGGAACACCCCCACTGTGTCTTCGCCAAACCATACGGCCGCACCATCGTATCCATTTTTCAAACCGGTCGTGTGACGGATAACCCATGACCACCAGGACCTGCCTGATACACCATCACAAAATCCCGAGGAACCAATCGTGCAAGTTATTTATCCCGGCTCTTTCGACCCCATCACTTTCGGTCATCTCGACGTTTTGGAGCGTGCCACAAACCTGTTTGAAAAAGTCATTATCACCATCGCCGTCAACACCCGCAAAAACGCCATTTTCACTCCCGATGAACGAATTTCCCTGATCCGGGAAAGTATCAGCCACGAATCCTGGTCCGAAAAAGTCGATATCCAAAAGTTCACGGGACTTCTTGTGGATTACGCGCATGAGAACAACGTAAAAACACTGATACGGGGCGTCCGACAGTTCTCCGATTATGAATATGAATTTCGCATGGCACTAATGAACCGCAAACTCGGACGGGATATCGACACCATCTTCCTGATGCCCAGCGAACATCTGACCTTCGTTTCCGGCTCGCTGGTGCGCGAAATCGCCTACTGGGGAGGCGATGTCAGCCATTTTGTCCCGGCAAATGTAGCCGAGGCGCTGAAAAACAAGTACCGCTGACGGACTGCACGCTCCCTGATTGCATACTCCCGGATACACGCTCCCGGATTGCACGCGCTTTGATGCACGCTCCCGGATACACCAATGCAATGCATCACGCCTTCTCCGAATTATCCTGCACTCATGGAAACTGCATGCCGACTTTTGTATCTTGTTTCACATTTGTACATTTTGCACCGGACTGTATTCCCTTCTCCTCACTTACACTATTAATCGGTTGTACTAACAGGATCATTTTGCCATGATAGCGAAACGCGTTCAGGCCATCGCGCCTTCGGAAACGATGAAAATATCAAGTCGCGCCAAGGAACTTCAGCGCGAAGGAAAATCGGTCATCTCCCTGAGCCAGGGCGAGCCCGATTTCAAGACCCCTCTGCATATTTGTGATGCCGCGGTACAGGCCATACGTGACGGACACCACGGATACACCATGAACACCGGAAATCCCGAGCTTCGCGAAATCATATGCGACAAGCTGAAAGAGGAAAACGGGTTGGAATACACCCCCGACCAGATCATCCTCTCCAACGGCGCAAAGCAGTCCATCGGTTTTTCACTGCTCGCCACCATCGATCCGGGCGACGAAGTGATCATCCCCGCCCCCTACTGGGTTTCCTATCCTGAAATGGTAAAACTGGCGGAAGGCAAGCCGGTAATCGTGTCCACCGCTTTTGACAACGGCTTCAAGATGACGGCCGATCAGCTGCGGGACGCCATAACGCCCCGGACCCGGATGCTCATTCTCTGCTCCCCGTCCAACCCCACCGGAAGCTGCTATACCCTGGAAGAGCTCAAGGCCCTGGCGGAAGTCCTGCTGGAGCACCCCGGCATCCTGGTACTATCAGATGAAATCTACGAGTACATCGTTTTTGAGGATAAGCACGTCAGCATCGCACAGGCCGCCCCGGTCCTGATGGACCGCATCCTTGTCATCAACGGTTTTTCCAAAGGATTTGCCATGACCGGCTGGCGCCTGGGGTATCTTGCCGGCCCGGCCTCCATAGTCAAAGCCGTGGCCAAGATCCAGAGCCAGGAGACCTCCGGACCCAGCTCCATCTCACAGAAAGCCGGAGAGGCCGCCTACCTCAGCCCCCGCGATGCCGTCACCGAAATGGTCGCCGCATTCCGCAAGCGGCGTGACTATCTGGTGGATGCGCTCAACCGCATAGACGGCGTGAAGTGCTTCAACCCCGGCGGGGCTTTTTACGCATTCCCCGATATCTCCACCTACCTGAATTCCGAAACACCATCAGGCGACCGTATCCGGAACAGTACCGATCTGTGCCTGTTCCTGCTGGAAGAGCGCGGACTCGCAGCCGTTCCCGGTGATGCTTTTGGTGAGCCTGCCGGAATCCGCCTCTCATATGCAGCTTCCATGGAACATCTGAAGGAGGCTGTAAAACGGTTGAGCGAGGGACTGGCCGCTTTGAAAAAGGAGTAAACGTTTTTATTTTTTCCGGCGTTATCTTATCCGGTTCTCAGCAACGCTAAATCAAATCAGGACAAGCATGCCTACCTATGAGTACAAAAGAGAAGATGGTACCATATTCGAGATCATACAAAAGATGTCGGACGATGCGCTAAAGACATGTCCGGAGACCGGGCAGAGGGTGAAACGCGTGATCACCGGCGGTGGTGGCGTGGTGTACAAGGGAAGCGGATGGTATGTCACCGACTACAAAAACCGCTCCGCTAACGGTGCCAGCGCCACGGACGGCAACACCAACGGCAACGGCAATGCGCCTGCCGCCGGCACGGAGTCCGCGGCCGGCAGCACAGGCAGCAAAGCATCCGCCGGCGACAAGGCAACCGGCAACTGTGCAGCCGCCAGCGCAACCGAACCGGCATCATCCTCTCCATCACGGAAAAGCGGCAGCTGAACCGAAGGTCACGAAGTGCCCGGTGAAACGCGCAAGCGAAATCGAAATTGACATAAACAGATGAACCACGTGGAGCTTGGCAGGCTGGGCGAGGAGCGCGCTGCCGAACATCTCTCATCCAGAGGGTTTTTGGTACTGGACCGCAACTACCGGTTCATGCGTGCGGAAGTGGATATCGTAGCCGCAACGGACCGGGAAATCGTCTTTGTGGAGGTGAAGACGCGGAACAGCACCAGCTTTGGCGAGCCGGAAGAGCACATTGACGACAGGAAAAAACGGCAGCTTTTCAAAGTGGCCGAGGCCTGGCTCCACGAACGCCGCATGGAGGGATCACCCGTCCGTTTCGACGTTATCTCCATCCTCAGACCGGGCCGGAGCGATGAGAAGATCAACCACATCGAAGGGGCTTTCTGGCGTCTGTGAATTATTAAAACCTTCGGATGCGTAATAGCATAAAATGAATTATTTTAAGGGGAATCATTTCATTCATGCCCGAACCCCTGCCCATGAGCCTCCAATTTCTCAATCCACTCCACTGGCGAAGACCTTTTCTGTTTTCCGTGCTTCTGTTGATGCTGGTGATCTGGTTTGGCTTCATTGACACCTACAGTGTCCGTACACGGATCCTGCTAAGCAATGAAAAAGAGGAGCTGATCAAAGAAACGGAGCGTTTGCGGGAGGAAACGGCTGAATTTCAGCAGAAAATGGAGGCGCTCGAATCCGATCCCGGATTGCTGGAGCAGCTGGCCCGGGAAGAGTACGGCATGCGAAAGCCCGGCGAAACCATTTATCGTGTGCAGGAATGATGCGCTTCGTATGTCGATGCAAAGCATTATTTATCTTACCCGGTCATTTATCTTCGATTTTTACTCACCAGCGATCAGCTGAACTCTCATTCTCAACGCGATCGCCTGAGCTCTCGTTTTCATCCAATCCGTTACCAAAAACACGTAAAAGCGCATGATCTCCATAGGAATTGACCTTGGCGGAACCAATATCAAATCGGCCGTTATAGATCGTGAAAAAGGGCTGCTCGCCACCTCATCTGTTCCTACGCAGGCAGGCAAAGGCCCTGAAGCGGTACTGGACCGCATAGCCGAGGCGATTGCCAACGCCGTTTCACAAGCGCCTGAAAAACCCGTCGGTGCCGGCATCGGCTCCCCGGGTATCATTTCCCTGGACCGCACAACCGTTTCTCATCCGCCTAACCTGCCCGGATGGGAAGTGATCAATGTCAACAAGGAGATCAAAAAGCGGACCGGCCTTGATGCCATCGTGGAAAACGATGCCAACCTGATGGCCCTGGGCTCATCCCGTTATGGCGTCGGGAGAGATATGGACAGCCTGATCATGCTCACCCTTGGTACCGGAGTCGGAGGAGGCATTATCTACCACCGGGAGCTGTATCGAGGGATGACCGGCGGTGCCGCCGAACTGGGACATGTGATGATTGACTACAATGGACCGGAATCCAACAGCACTGCCAGGGGCGGCATTGAAGCATATATCGGCCAGCGGTTCCTGATCCGGAACGCCCTGCCGATCATCCGCCAGCATCCTGAAAACCCCCTTGCGGCCTATCTGGATAATCCGGAAGAGCTGGAACCGGTACACCTGAGCCGGGAGGCCGAAAAAGGAAATGAACTGGCTGTGCAGATCCTTGCCGATGCCGGAAAAATGCTGGGCTATGCCGTTGTCAATTACATCCATATTCTGGATATACGCAACATTGTCATTAGCGGTGGCGTTGCAAAGGCAGGTGACTGGATTCTGGAACCGGCCCGAAAAGCAGCGCTGGAACGCCTTATGCCGCCATTCCGGAAAGGTTTTGAAATCCGGTACGAAACACTGGGCAATGACGCCGCCCTGCTCGGTGCAGGAAGCCTGGCCTTTGAATATCTTTAGCACATCACCGATAAGGTAACCCATTTGTGCCTTCCGCGCGCCTCTGTATCATAACGCTCCTATTTCTCGCTACAGGGCTCTTATCAGCACCGTCGGAGGGGTACGCGCACGCCCGGCACTCCCTTGAATCTCGGCTGGACTCCCTTCCCCCTGCGCCGGACGCAACGCCCGCTGACACCATCCCGGACCGGGAAATCGACCCCGGTCAAATTCCCGATGAGGATGGATCCGTGCCGGACCAGCCGGATCAGAACGGCATTGAACGGGAACTCATGAACGGTGCAGGCCTGGACAGAACCGAGCCTGAACGGATGGGACCGGAACGAATTGAACCGGAACGCGGGGGGCCGGACGGAAGGGCCGCCGGTGCGGAAGATGAAATCCGCTTCTCCTCACGCGACTCACTCATATTCACTACGCGGGATGAACGCCGCGCCACGCTTTATGGCAACGCCCGCGTCGGAAACCAGAAAGGGGAACTGACCGCCGGCGAAGTGCTCCTGAACCTCGACAGGAACGAGATGAGCGCCCAGGCCGGTGAACCCGCAGACACCCTCTCGGAACCCGTCCTGCAACGCGGCGAAGATCGCATACGAAGCCGGCGCATCGCCTACAATTACCAGACCGACAAGGGCAAGTTTGATGTTGCCCGCATCACCATGGACCAGGGCAATGTCATCGGAACACAGGTCAAGCGCACCGCACCGCACGTCATTTTTGTCGAAGACGGCATCTACTCCACGTGCGAGCTTGACCACCCCCATTTCTACATCCGCGCGAGCAGGATGAAAGTGGTGGATGAGGACGAGATCTTCTTCACCCGGGCACGGCTTTTCATCCTGGATATTCCCTATCCCCTTGTCTTTCCCTTCGGATATGTGCCGTCACGGATATCCCGAAAACAGTCCGGCATCCTGGAGCCGTCATTTACTTACCAGGATCAGCAGCGCCGCGGTATCGGATTGCAGAACCTGGGGTGGTTCCAGTATTTCAACGATTACCTGACCGGCCAGGCTTCCATGGATATTTTCACCTCCGGGACCTTTTACGTCAATTCGCGCCTGAACTACCGGCGTACCGACCGGTATACCGGCTCGGTGGAGCTGGGCTATTCGCGCGACCAGGGCCTGGAACCCACCGACCCCGGCTTTGTCACCAATATCCAAAGAAACCTCGCCGTCACTCACAGCCAGACGCTCAATCCCTACTCTTCCATTTCCGCCAATATCAATCTGAGAACCGCGGATTTCTACAATCGCAACTCCTACGATTATGAGGATCGCGCCCAGGTCAGTACCACATCCCGTATTGCCTACAACTTCAACCATCCTGAGGGAGCCTATTCGTTCAATATCTCCGGTTCCGGCACCCAGGATTTTTCAACCGATGCCACAACCATCACCGGGCCATCCGTGAACTTCTCGCTGCGCAGGATCACACCATTCCAGCGTACCGGTCCGGCCCGGAGGGAATCCTGGTACGAAACTCTCAGCGTCCAGTACAACAACCGGCTGGAATCGCGATACAGCTTCCGGCCGGTCGATGACACCGACATCGGATTTTTCGAGGCGCTTTTCAACCCCTCCCGCCACCGCCAGGCCACCGGAGACATCCGGCATATCAACATGGGTCTGCGTCAGACAGCGCGGGCCGACATGCAGCTTGTGAGTTCCACCGTCGCCAACATCGGAACCAACCTCAGCATCAACGAATACTGGTATCCCGAAACATACCGGGAAGAGTGGGATCCCGAACAGAACCGGGTCGTCCCCCGTATGGAGCCCGGATTCGCAGCCGGACGTGATTTCCAGACAGGTCTCAGTCTCAATACCACGATCTATGGGCTCAGCGAGACGCGCATCGGGCCTTTCGAAGGGTTCCGCCATACCATGCGCCCATCCATCAGCTTCAGTTACCGTCCCGATTTCAGCGACGATTTCTGGGG
>SKNL01000272.1 GCA_007120555.1 Balneolales bacterium | reverse complement strand
GAATCCTGCGAGCCTGGGCAATGATCCGCTTTCCGGTTTCCGTAGGCATCACAGGCGATCTGCTGCGATCAAAGACCTTTACCCCCAGCTCCTCCTCAAGCCGGTTGAGCATGGTGCTCAGTGTGGGTTGTGTGACCCGGCAATGTTCCGCAGCCCGGGCAAAATGACGGAAACGATCGATAGCAATAATATAGGCAAGCTGCTGAATATTCATGAGGACTGATAATTCTCGATATTGTAATAAATTTCATCAATAATAATATAACCAAGATCATTGGAAATATTCACAATATTGTCCGGAGTTTTCTCGATTTTTCCATGACAGTCGCCAAGCAGACTGTTCAGAATCAAAAAAAGGTGATTTTTTTCATATACATCCCTTTTTACACTGATTTTATGTAAGCGCAGGCACCCTGTAAAACGACCATTGCCAAAGCAGGGGTTTGATTTACCAAAAGGCTATCGGCATCAGATATCGCAAAAAAAATCGTTATATTGCTCACCAGCACGCTGACCGTCATGTCCGGCGCCACCATTGGACCGGTTCTGCCGATCATGAGCGAGGCCTTTGCCGATACGCCGGATGCGGCATTCCTTACCCGGCTGGTGCTCACGATGCCCGCCCTTTTCATCGTTATTTCATCGCCGTTTGCCGGTTATCTGGTTGACCGGTTCGGAAGAAAAAAGCTGCTGCTGGCAGCCGTTTTGCTGTACGGGTTCGCCGGGTCTGCCGGTTCCTGGCTGGAGAGCCTGACGGCCATCCTTGTAAGCCGAGCCCTGCTCGGCGTGGCGGTCGCGGGCGTCATGACAGTCTGTGTAACGCTGATCGGCGACTACTACAAGGGTCTGGAGCGGCAGCGGGTAATGGGCATGATGAACGCTTTCATGGCTTTCGGCGGCGTGCTCTTCATCACCAGTGGAGGCATTCTCGCCGATATCAGCTGGCGTGCCCCCTTTCTAATCTACGCAATGGCTCTTTTCCTGATCCCGGCAATCTGGCTCCTCATCACAGAACCCGCAAGATCACTGTCGCCCGAAGGTGATCAAACGAACACCCGGGCCCGCTCTGTCCCTTTGATCATCACGGCACTGATCGTTACCATGGCCTTCTTCGGTATGGCCATGTTTTACATGATACCGGTCCATATTCCATTCCTGCTCGACCGGATCGGGGATATGAACAGTACGCGCATCGGCCTGGCGCTCTCCTCGTTCGTTTTGATGGGTGCCATCACCTCGCTGAATTTCCACCACTTTCTCCGGCGTATGACCTATCCCACCGTCTATCTCCTCTGTTTTTTTCTTCTTGGATCCGGCTATGTGCTGATCTCTTTCTCCGGATCCTATCACCAGATTTTCATTGGCATGGTTGTTGGCGGTATCGGCTCCGGGCTTCTGATGCCCAATTCCAGCATCTGGCTTCTTTCCGAAGCGCCTGAACATCTGCGCGGACGTATCTCCGGGATGCTGACCACAGCCGTTTTCCTCGGACAATTCCTTTCTCCTGTCATGACACAGCCTCTTGTGGATGCAATCTCCATTCCCGCTGCATTTCTGCTGGTGGGATCGGCAGTCGCACTGGTATCATTCCTGCTGTTTGTAATCCTCATCCTGAAAAGCCGCCATCGCAGGGCCGCATTCCCGTTCCGGCCGGGGAATCGCTGATGTCACTCAGAGTGCCATTTCAAACCGGCCTTCCTGCATTTCAGACTTTTTGAATCCCACTCTTTCCAGGTAGGCACGGTGCTTTTTCTCCCTGGCGTGGGCAACCAGCTTCCGGAAACCCTCGTCGCGCAGGAACTCCTTCTCTTCACTGAAAAGATACTTGCTGATCTTGAAATCCCGGAAATTGGGAATGACAAAATCAAGGCGTATGGTCAGCACATCTTTGCCGCCGGGGGCGCCTATAAGAAGTCCGCCGGGTACCATATCCCTCAGAACAAAAATGCAGATATCGTTTTCACCCGGATTGAAGTCAAAATCGGGTTGGAATTTACGGATGTCATCCTTGTAAAAATCCAGAAAGGCGCGGAGGTATTCCCCGTCCGGCGAGACCCGGAGCAAACGGAAATACTCCCGGTCACCCAGCATTTTTGCAATGTAATAGACATTGATCAGGACAATAAAGGCGTTCATCGCTGCAACCGGAACGGCGCCGATGAGAATTCCGTAGAGGCAGAACGTTGCCGCTCCGATCAAGTTTATGATGCGCAAACGTAAAATTGCGCTCATCATCAGCGATACGGCGATCAGGACCGAGGCAACGTAGCCGATGATCTCGTAAACAAGGGTTGTTTCCATAAAAAAAAGCCGGTATCTCTGCACCTGCATAAAGGACAGGTATGATACCGGCATTTTCTGAATTTTAAAAGTGCATGTCTCCGGACCTGGCCCGGTCCGGAAGACTTGCTGTCTGCTATTTCAGTGCTTTTTTGACTTCGTTTCTCAGTTCGTCCGCCTTGGCTTTACCTTTGCTGATGACCTGCTCGGTGTCGTCCAAAGCCGATTCATACTTTTTTCTCATCGTTTTTACGAAGTCATCAAATTCGGATTTCACCACATCACTGTATTCATCGCTCTTCTTTGCGATTTGCTTGCGGGTTTTTTCACCCTTGTCCGGAGCGAACAGCACGCCCAGCAGCGCACCGATGAAAGAACCGATGATGACACTGATTAGAATATTTCCCTTGCTCATATTCCCTCGTTTTTAGTTGCGGTTTACATAAATGTAACAATTGAAACACCGACATGATTCCAACCCAATGAAGAACCTGCAGGAAACGGAATGATTCCCGTTGCCATAAACGTTTCTCAAATGGAGATACTGATGTTTTTCATCCGAAGCATCGCTTTTTCATCCGAAATATGATGCAAAATCCTCTCGCAAACCGATGTAACAATAAATCTAAATGCTTTCATGGTGAATATCCACAGCAAATCACAAAATGCCGGTAAAGAACCCTCGGTCCCCGAGTGGTTCAATGCTTCCCTGTTCCCGTCACCCGAAGAAAAAATCACACTTTCTGAAGAAGAATGGCAGAAACGGCTCTCCGGATCCGAATACCAGGTGCAAAGATCGGAAGGAACTGAGCGGCCTTTCGACAACGAGTATCATGCCACCGAAACGGAAGGAGTTTACGTGTGCCGCGGCTGTTCCAATCCGTTGTTTTCCTCGGCGGCCAAATTCCGGTCATCTTCAGGCTGGCCCAGCTTTTTTGCACCGCTCTCCCCCGATAACATTGGCACAAAAACGGACTTCAAGCTGCTCATGCCCCGAACCGAGGTGCACTGCGCGCGCTGCGGCGGTCATCTGGGACATGTGTTCGACGACGGACCTGAACCTACCGGGTTGCGCTATTGCATGAACTCGTCCTCACTCCGCCTTATTGACCGGGAAGTTCATGAAAAGATTGCTGATGGACGTCAGGATGAGTTGGATTACAGGCTGAATCGCTAAAATTCACCCATCCATTCCGCATCAATTGACCAGCATTATCCGGCAGTCTCTGTTCCGGTCCATTACTTCCGGGTATCATTCATATAG
>SKNL01000074.1 GCA_007120555.1 Balneolales bacterium | reverse complement strand
CGACAGAGCCGACCGCATCACGCTTGACCGTGAGAGCAAAGAACATACCCGGCGTTTCAAGCGCAGCCTGAACAAGGTCCGCCTGTCCCATGCGCTCATGCAGCTGTTCTGGACGGCCGGACCGGTAACCGGGCTCGGGCTTATCGGAGGTTATTATATCGGTTTCGGGCGGTTTCCTTCCATTGAGCTGCTGATCTACTTTATCAGTTTCACGGTGCTTTCGGGGCTGATCGGTCTGTTCGCACGGCTGGTCTACATCAACACCCGCGGGCACCTTGAAGAGCAGGGGGAGCGGGATATTCTGGATGTGACCGACAAGCTGGGGGATTTGATCCTTGTTGCGAGGGACATGAACGTCCAGGCCTGGGAGGGTGATGCACGGCGGCGGGAAGCGGCGCTGCAGCTGTTGAGGCGGGTGGACCTGACCTCTTATGGAGTATCCGTCGCTTTCACGGACCTTACCGGCAATCGTGAAATCGGTGAGATCATGGCACAAATTTACACCTACCGCCGGATCGGCCTGCACTCGCGTGTCCGGGAGCTGTTCGCCGAATACCGCGATCAGATCCACCGGGCCATTGTGGACCTTGAGGAAGAGACCCCGGATGCCGCCCGCGAACTCCGGCAGTGGTTTACCGGTGGCAGTATCGGCACATCACGCAGGGGGGTGCCCCGTGAGCCGTTTTTCCTGCAGCGGATCATGTCCTCCATCGAGAACAACAATCCGTACCTGATGACCTTCCGGGATGTGGAGGAGATCTTCATACTGGCATTTGAGCTCATCAGCGGACGGGAAATCCCGACCCTGGTTTTCGAATACAGTGGCAGGTGGAAGTTTGCGCGCGCCCTGGACGAACTGGAGGAGAGGCGCAGCCAGTACCGCGTTTACCAGGCGCGTGGCGGCAACCGCATCCGTGCCCTGGCCGCCTACCTTGTCGAGGCTGGCTACGTCACGCGGGAAGAGCTGCCCGAAGGCCTTTCGATTTACCAACTGGTGGATGAGGTTACAGCCGTCATCGACCGCCTTGCCGTTGACATTGCCCGCACCGTTTCCGATCAGGCTGTTCCTGCAGGTGAGCTGGATCGCCTGGTGCGTATCATGCAGACCAGCATGGAGCTTTACAGCATGGCCTACAAGGCCTACCGTGAAACGGGGCGCCGGCACGCCCGGTTGCTGGAAGCGGCGCAAAAATGGGAAATCCTGGTGTCGCAGGCATACGGAGATCCCGGCGGCTTGAAACTTGGCGGTAGCAAGAAGGGTATCCGCATCCTGGAAAACACCATTATACTCGACGACGAGGCCCGGCTTGAGGTATGCCGCCACCTGGCGTGGTATTTTGAAAAGCTGGACGTGCATAAAACAGGATTCACCTTCCGTCCGCCGGACGATCACTCTTTTGACCCCGGGGATATGGAAGCCCTGCAATGGCGGGATGCGTCGGCTTCCCTGGCGGCGCGCTACCTGGCCATCGAGATCGCTCTTGCCCTGGAGCCCCACATCAAGCTGTACAAGCCGGAAATCCAGCGGAACATCAATGCCACCAAGGCCATTTATCTGGGCGAACTCTCACCCGATATGAATGCCATGCAGAAAGCGGAGCTGGGCAGACGCATGGCCAAGGAAGCTGACAACCGGCTGGATGTTGCCGCCGAGCAGATGGCCGACACGCTGGTCCGGCTTTATGATGTGACCCTGACACACGAGGCCCGGGAATTCCTGCACTACGCGTATGGCGCCCGGATGGAAGTTCTCGAGTTGCTGGAAAAACGCGACAAGCATACCGATTCCATGGTCAGCCACCTGAATGAGCGTCCGCCTCTTATGGAGCCTCCCAAGCCCCAGTGGGCAAAAACCGTGGCTGATGCGCGGAGTAGGCGGAAGCGACCGGCGCTCCGACGATAAATCCGGGACAATCTCCCCCGGACGGATCCGGTCTGTCTATCCGTCAATCCGGTCCAGACTTGAATTCCAGGGGCCTCAGTTGTTTACGCAGTTTTTTCATGAATTCGGGTCCCGGATCAACTTTATGTGTCAAATAGGCCGGGTCTGTCTCCTTCCATATATCCGAGCCTTGAAAATCCTGGTACTCATGGTGCCCGATGACATATTCTATGTCGTACTTGCCAGCCAGCCAGGTTATCAATTCCGCGTTGGCCTTGAGCTGGGCGCGTGTCAAAGGCGCCTGCGACCCGCCGATATTTTCGATGCCGATGGCCATGTAGTTCAGGGCTATTGTATGGCGGGCAAAGGTGGTATCTGGAAGCAGTCGGAATATGCTGCCGTCACGGTCCACCAGAAATTGCGCCGAGACGTTGAGGGTACTGGCATCCTGCAGATTGGCCCTGCCACGCAGACGCACCGGATTGAAGATATCAAAGGTTTCCTCTATGGAGTAGACAGCCGTCCAGTGAACTACTATCATCCGGGGGTCTATGACAGCGCGGTCAGCAATAAGGCCGTGCCGCGCTTTCATGTATTCCAATGATAGCTGCTCCCGTTCCTCGTTGAAAATGATCGGTTTCTCGAAGATGCGGAAGGTCGGGTCGTTATCCCGGCACCCGGCAACGGTCAGCAGCAGCACCAGCATCAACATTGGTGCGATCCGATAGGCGCGGCTGTGCGAGTGCATGAACCTGTTGCTGTGCCTGCACCTGTTTTCACATCTTTGGATTTGGCGAGGGGCGATTCCGGGATTTTGCATGACGTGAGATTACAATACGTAAGATTACAATTTCGGCATCCGAAACAAAAAAAGCAGGTATCCCCGGTTTGAGTCCACGCCGGGAACACCTGCCATCAATGATTAAACGTTGGTTATTCGGGCCTGTCCCACCAAACACGGGTTTTCAGGCGCACGGCCGGGGTGTTGTCAGGGACATTGTCTGGATTCCTGACTGCTTCATTGCCCTCGTAGATCATGGCGCGGATCCAGTCAGACTCATCATTGGCATCAAAAATGATGGTATTCAGGTTGGCCGGACGCTGCAGGCTCGGCCCGTAGATATCCTGGCTGTAGTCCATCCGGCGCATATCCACCCAGGTTTCCGGGTTGAGCGGCAAGGCGATATACTTCTGGCGCATGATATGGCTCAGACCTTGCGTGAGGTTGGTGAAATGCCCGGCAACGCCGTCGGCGACCAGTGCCGCCCAGTAGTCCTCAATCTCGGTCGGGTCCACCCCGAGTTTGCGCATGTTGGCCCTGACGCCCTCCTCAAATGCTGCAAGCGCACCGCCAGCATCCCCGGAACGCAGTCGGGCTTCCGCCTCAATCAGCTTTACTTCCGAGTATGTGATGAACGGGAACGGGGAGTCGATACTGGTGTAGAAACCGGAGTTGCTGAAACGGCCGTAGTCTTCGGGATCGGTGAACTCGCCTGATCCACCCTGTCCGCCAGCCAGCCCCATGCCTGAGCGCAGTCCGCGAAAGACACCGTCCGACGGGGCCGGCTGCATGATGCGGCTGATACGCGGATCCTGGTACGCGTTGTTCGTAACCGGGAACGTCGTCAGCAGATCCACATAGAACTGGCTCCAGGTAAAGAAGCGGGGGTTGTCCACATTGGTAAAACCGCCCCAGCTGTAGAATGGGTTCTCTTCCGT
>SKNL01000002.1 GCA_007120555.1 Balneolales bacterium | reverse complement strand
TTTTATCTGCCCGCACACAGCCACAGCGGCCCGCAGCACGTGAGACCCCCCTCTCGCCGACTGCGGGCCGCTTCGCGTTTACAGGGACACGGTCCCGGCAAACCCGACCCGACCGGCACCGCGATCATAATAGGGACTCCAACAATCCGAGACCCGCGATCAAACCCCTTGCGAGTCACTGACTAACCTCCAAAACCCTTGTTTTAATAAAACAAACGCATTTTATGGGTTCATTGGAATTTTAAATAATGATATATTCCTATCCATCTGTATTAACCTGGCATAGGAACCAATCGCGTGTTCCTGCCGTATCGTAATCATGCGATATTGAATTCAGAAAAAAAAAGTATGAACAGCGGTTTTCACTCGTTTGAAGAATTTATTACTCACTATCGTTCGACCCTGCAAAAACTGTTTCGGGACCCACAGAATCATAAGGTCGTCAGTTTGCATCGCAGCGTGCCACCGATGCTGATGAGGGATGTGATTAAATGCAGACCGCTTAATGTTTTTATATCCAGGGAGCATGACGGTTTTGGCGGAAATGTTAGCCAATGCCTGAGCATGCTTGAGGCGTCCTCTTATGAATCCCTGCCGCTTTCCCTGATGATGGGGATTAACGGTGCCCTGTTCATTCAGCCCGTAACGCGATACGCCAAAGAATCCGTTGCATCCGAAATACTGCCTCGTTTTGCTAATGAGCAGGCCATGGGCGGACTGATGATCACGGAACCAGGATACGGTTCAGATGCCCTGCATATGCAGACCAGCTACCAGATCCATGATGGAGGGTACCAGCTCAAAGGCACCAAACACTGGGCCGGTTTGACAGGCTGGGCTGATTATTGGCTGCTTACAGCCCGAAAGAAAAAGAAAGACGGTTCCCTTGCGAGGGACATCGACTTTTTTATCCATGATTCCAGGAACCCGGGCGTGGAAGTTGAGGAATACTTTGAAAACCTGGGCTTGTATATGCTTCCATACGGCCGAAACCGGATAAACACTTATATACCTGAATCATTCCGGCTGCACCCACCATCCACAGGAATTAAACTGATGCTGGATATGCTTCACAGAAGCCGGTTGCAATTTCCCGGTATGGCCATGGGATTTCTGCATCGCATAGTCGATGATTCGCTTGCGCATGTAACCAGCCGGAATGTGGGTGGTAAAAGCCTGTTTCACTATGATCAGGTCAAGGAACGTATCGTCCGGATTCAGTCATGGTTTACTTCTTGCGCAGCGATGTGCCGCTATACCAGTGAAAACGCTCCGATATCGAGAGATTTGTCACTGGAGGATGTCCCGGCCAATGCCATCAAATCTGTTGTGACGGATATGATGCAGGATGCCGCCCAGTCTTATCTGCAGCTGGTGGGTGCAAAAGGATACCGGCTGGACCATATGGCTGGACGTGGTATCATTGACTGCCGGCCGTTTCAGATATTCGAAGGTTCCAATGATATCCTTTATCAGCAGATATCGGAATCTGTAATAAAAAAAATGAAAAAGTCCGGCTTCACTTCCCTTTATGCCTACCTGAAAAATTATGAGCTGACCAGCAAGGCTTCGGAATATCTCCGTTCTTTTACAGACTTTTCGGTCGACCAGACCCTGAGTCAGAGAAAGCAGGTTATGCTGGGCAAAATGCTTGGTTATACCATAACAATGAACATGGTGATTCAGCTAGGCGAACGTGGTTTTCAGAAAAACCTGATACAAAATGCCCTGGAAGTGTTGTCTGCAGACATCCAGAAAATGCTGACCGCAATCAATGTTGCTGCGGGTACAGAGCCTGCTGAGTCGATTAATTCGGATGGAGACTGGTTTGCCTTCGTGTAACAATGTTGCGATTTCAGCCAGGATCCTGTCGGTTATACCTGTATAACCATTAGCTGTAACCTGCAACCATTGCGTCATTGCAGTACGTCAAATACATGTGCTGCCATATATTCCTGTCCTTATCCGAATGAACCACTTCATGCATATTCTGCCCTTGACAGCTGTTTCTCTCCCGAGAGAAAGGTCTTATGCGTGATCATGGCACCATGTTTCAGCATTTTGTGTACGGGACATTTGCCCGCGATCATATCAAGTTTTTGGAGTTGTTCGTCAGTTATGTCACCCGCAATCTCAATATCTGCGTGAATGAAGCGGACCTTCCCTTTGTCAATCATCCAGGGCCTTTCCACAAAGCGCTCATCATCCTGTTCGACGGTTTTTTTTTCGGCATTTACATGAACCCGCACTTGCTGCATCGGTATCTTTTTCCGGTCCGAGTACATTCTCAAGGTCATGCATATGCAGCCAGCCAGCGCTGAATAGACGTTTTGTACCGGTGTTGGTCCCTGATTGTTGCCTCCGAGAGAAACAGGCTCATCCAAAATCTGCAAGTGTCCGTCTATCTCAACGGTTGCAAGAAACTTTGGATTGAATCGCAATGTTGCAGTAATCATTTTTTTGGAAGGTTGGTAATAATTTTATTTTATAGAAGTAAATGATTATGGATATCATATAATGATATATAAATTTAAGTATATGAAAATTTATGGATAAAGAAAAGCTCGTTGTGCTCACGGGTGCTGGGATCAGTGCCGAAAGTGGTATTACAACATTTCGGGACTCAGGTGGACTTTGGGATGGTTTCGATGTCATGGAAGTGGCATCGATAGATGGGTGGTACCAGGATCCCGAGAAGGTGCTTGAGTTTTACAACACCCGTCGCCGCGACCTGAAAAATGCGCAGCCGAATGAAGGCCATAAAGCATTGGTTGAGCTTGAGAAGAGTTACGATGTTGTTGTGATCACCCAGAATGTAGATGATCTTCACGAAAGAGCTGGCTCGGAACGGGTTATCCATCTGCATGGGGAACTCACCAAAGCCAGACCTGATAATGCCAATGACCCGATCTGGGACATTGGTTACCGCGATATCCATCTTGGCGATTGTGATGAAAAGGGGCGTCAGCTGCGTCCGCATATTGTCTGGTTCGGTGAGATGGTGCCCATGATGGAACTGGCGGCAATGGAAGTTGCCACATGCAACAAGCTGCTGATCATAGGCACCTCTCTTGTGGTCTATCCGGCAGCCGGGCTGGTGGATCTTGTGCCCGAATATGCGCCGATATATGTTATTGATCCCGTAGTACCAGAGTATCGTTTTCCGCGAAATGTCCATTTTATTCACGAAAGTGCCGCAAAAGGTACTCCAAAACTGGTCAAAGAGCTGGTTGAGTCCGAATAGTCGGCACCGGCATAGGTGGCATCCAGGCAGACAGCATCCAGGCAGACAGCATCCAGGCAGACAGCACCCGGGCAGACAGCACCCGGGCAGACAGCACCCGGATTGGCGGCACCCGGACAGTATGGCAAGTTGGCGTATTGTGTCCGCAATGAGATCGTTGCATCCCCGTCTGATCTTCTCAGCGGTGGTTCATCATAATAAACATGGTTGCATTCCGCATTTCCTCAGCATTACATGCAGGTGACTCTTGTCCGGTAGTTGACGTATATTTGGATATGGCATTGCCAGAAACTCTCCACTGAAGAAAATCGCGATACCTATGAAACAGGAAGAAAAGGAAGCGTTACTTGAATACCTTGTACAGTT
>SKNL01000225.1 GCA_007120555.1 Balneolales bacterium | reverse complement strand
TCCGCTGACGGAGGGCTGTCCGCTGTCTCCCGACTCCGGAAGCAGCAGCTTCAGCGTGAACCAGAGAGCAACGGCCGCTGCACCTGCCCGCGAGCACTCCAGGCTGATCTCGCCCAGGTGAAGTTCATCGGAAGTAAAGTAGGTATAGGGAGAATCATGTCGGTACAGTTTTCCGACGGCCGGATCACGGAAAAGGACGGCTCCGCATCCATAGGGCTGCAATCCGTGTTTATGCGGATCAATAACGATACTGTCCACACCCGAGAGTACCTCCCATGGACCGGGATCCAGCAGGCCGGATTCACGCAGGATATGAAAAAAACCGCCGTAAGCCGCATCCACATGAATGCGCACGCCGTTCTTCCTGGCCCACGGTAACATCCGGTGCAATGGTTCCACGCGCCCTGTCCCCGTAGTTCCCATGGTAACCACCATGGTACCCGGCAGCGGTTCCGATGAAGGAAGGCGTGACGGGACGGGAAGTCCATCCTCATCCTCTGGCAGCACCATGATCGGATGGCGCAGTACCTGTGCCATGCGCTGATGGGTGTAATGGGCCTGTGCCGAGACGGCAAGGGGCCGGTCCGGGTGCAATTCGCGCGC
This sequence comes from Balneolales bacterium, assembly GCA_007120555.1. GTDB lineage: Bacteria > Bacteroidota > Rhodothermia > Balneolales > Natronogracilivirgulaceae > SKNL01. The sequence continues at coordinate 3,011 of SKNL01000225.1, read as the reverse complement.
CACCCAGAGGGCTTCCAGGTTGGCAATAGTGCCGCTGCTGGTCAGGTGGCCAAGTCCCTGCTCCGTAAAACCAACCATGTGCATCAGCCGGCAGATCACTTCCTTTTCCATGAACGACGCCTCAGGTCCGCCATCCAGCGCGTGGTTATTGGGATTTATGGCCATTGCCAGAGCGTAGGCAAGCCATGCCGCAGGGTGCGGAGGCTTGAGCATCTGTCCGGCATAGAAAGGTTGATGGAACGGGTAGTGGCGGGAAAGGCGGTCGACCAGCTCCCCGAGCGCTTCCTCCGGCAGGGCCGCGATGCTTTCTGCGGTTTTCGGGAATTCACCGGTACCCGGCAGTTTACTTTCCAGTTGTTTCAGCAGTTGCGGCAGCTGCCGCAGATATTCTTCAGGTATCATGGATGCCAGTGGTCATCGATGGAAGCCAGTACTCATCTGATATTGAAACGCAGTCCAACCGAAAGGATCTGTTTGATCTGGAGGGCTTTGGTAATGTCGTCATTGTACTGCAGGGCAAATTCGAAATTGGTGGTCAGGTAGTCGTTGATGCGTCCGATCAGTTCGTTGGTGAAAACGATATCCGTGCTGAGCAGGCTTTTCTGGAGATTGCTGAACGTTTCCAGATATCCGGTGTAGGTGACATTGGTCCAGATTTCCCGCTCATAATTCAGGATCAGGGTGAAACCAGCCTCATTGCGGAACCATTCCCCCTCGTCCAGGCCATACCGCTCCGAAAGTGACGTATCGCTGATAAACGTCTGCCTCAGAGAAACACCAAACGTTGAACGGAAGTACTTGTCCGGGTCGTAAGCGAGGCCGATCGTTTCGGTCAGGGTGCCCGGAGCCATGAACCGGGATTGCACATTTTCGAAGCTCCGGTCGTATCCCTTGTCGAACTGCGTCTCGAAATTCAGGTTTGCGGTAAGGCTCAAGCGTTCATCGCTGAAACGGCGCCGGAACTGGTTGCGCAAACGGATCACGTCCTCGCTTTTGCGGAAATTACCGCGATCGATACGGGTTTGTCCATAGCGCATGTCGAGTCGGAACCCGTACTGATACGGTCCGTCCGTGTAGATGCCGGAAAACATGGTGTTGGCACTCACGGCAATCCGGTCGACTCCGCCCTGCGCCCATGCCCGGTAGTAGGCCTGGGATCCGTTCAGGCCGAACCGGAACCGGATATCCCAGTCCCCTTCTTCAGGGGTGGTCCGGAGCAGATCATCGGTGGGCATGGGCAGTTTTTGGGCAGTGGCAGGACGCAATCCTGTCAGTGCCAATAAAAAAGCAATTAAAAAAGCATGCCAGCAACGCATGAACCGAAAGATTACCAATTGCAGGTGATTCCGTAAAGCACATCTGGATATTCTGATCCATTAACGTGGAAGCAGTGGGTCCGGCAGCGGATCGATAATACTGGAAGTATAATGCTGCAGAGTTGTCGATTCCCGGGTCAGATGATTTTTCCAATAATGGCGCTATCCAAAAAGAATGTGACAATATAACGATTCTATAATCGATTTCTGAGAAGAATTATTGTCCATTCCTGCTGGTGGCAGGCATGTTTACGGACAGCCGCGGGATGGTCCGGTCAGTCACCGAAAAACGAGTAGCTCAAACCCAGGGAGATAATCTGCTTGATCTGCAGTTCCCGTTCGATTTCCCGGTCATAGGCCAGGACAAATTCCACATTGGCACTGATGTACCGGTTGATCTGCCCGGTTATCTCATTGGTAAAAAGGACATCGGTGTAGTTGAGGCTCCGGTTCACGTTGGTAAATGTTTCCACATAACCGGAATAGAAGATATTCTCCATGACCCTGCGCTCGTAGCCGATGAGCAGTGACAGGCCGGCTTCATTTCTGAAGTTTTGATCTTCATTTCCTTCACCGAAGTAGCGGCGGGACAGATTTTCGTCGGTTACCGCGACAATAGTCTGTTTCATTGCAAGCCCACCCTCAATTCTCAGATTTTCCACGGGTTTGTAGCTGAGACCGAGCACCTGGGTGATATAGGCGGGCGCCATGAAACGGGAGATGAGTTCCCGTTGCTCACCTTCTTCGGGAATCGGATTTTTGTACCCCTTGTCGAATTGGGAGTCGAAATTCAGGTTGAATATTGCGCTGAGCCGCTCTTCGCGGAATTTGCGGCTGGCCTGGTTCCGGATCCGGATGCGGTCATCGCTCTTGATAAAATCACCGTCGCCGATACGGGTCTGTCCATACCTTAGATTTATGCCCAGGCTGTAACCGTATCGATCCCTGGAATACTCCGAGGAATAAGCCGTAGTACCGAGGACCGCGAGATTGTCTGTACCGCCCTGGCTCCAGTTACGGTAGCTGGCCTGGGTGCCGGTGAGCGAGGCGCGCAGGCTGCGCTCCCAGTTGGATGCGGGCACCTCTGCTGTTTCAGGCCCTCCAGTATCCGGGGGAGGGGCAGGTTCCGTCTGGGCATGGACCGAAGACGCGGCAAGGAAGAGAGCTGTCAATGCTATGAAAAGGGCTGGCGTTTTCATATGTATCGGGTATTAAACGTATCTGGTAATGAATATGGAAATATTGTAATCAAAAGAGGTAGTATCGTCGGCAAGAAGGCCATCCAAAATCAATAAAAAGATCCGTCAGCAGTAGAAAATTGTCAGGTGGTTTCCGGCAGTGATGCCATAAGCCAAACGCCCTCCGGTTTTCCCTCATCCGTAAAACGGCAATGCACGTGCTCCTTAAGCTTGGTCGGACTGTAGAGGCCCAGGTACCGCAGCTCGACCGGATAACGGCGATGGCCCCGGTCGATCAGGGCAGCGAGCCGGATTTCCTCCGGTCGTCCGTCCGTGGTAATCTTCCGGATCGCCTCAAACATGGTCCGTCCGCTGTACATTACATCATCGACAATTACCACCTTGCTGTCGCGTGCCGCATCGGAAACCTCTTGATCTGCTGGCGCGGAACCCTGTGCATATTCCTTTACCCGCACTTGATACACCTTGATTTTCGTATGGTATATTTCCGACAGTT
>SKNL01000121.1 GCA_007120555.1 Balneolales bacterium | reverse complement strand
GTCATGGCCATTTCGCTTACGCGTTTCACTGGGCATCTGTTGTCTTTAAATATAGCCTGAAGAATTGTTTCAATCGTATTGTTCACTGGCGTCCGGGAACGTCCCGCTTTTCACATCCGACCCGTACGAACGTATGGCCTCTGTCATAACCGTATGGAGGTCGGCATACCTGCGGATGAAGCGCGGGCTGAAATCCTGGTTCAATCCGAGCATGTCATGAGTAACGAGCACCTGTCCGTCACAGTTCTGACCGGCGCCGATGCCGATGGTGGGAATGTCCAGGGCTGCCGTCACTTCAGCCGCCAGTGATGCAGGGATTTTTTCCAGGACTACGGCAAAACAGCCCGCTTCCTGAAGGCTTCGGGCATCCTCGAATAGCAGTTCCGCCTCCTTGTTGTCGGTAGCGCGGACCTTGTATGTGCCGAACTTGTAGATGCTTTGAGGGGTGAGTCCCAGATGACCCATCACGGGAATACCGGCATCAACGATTTTTCGGATGGCCGGTACTACAACGGCTCCGCCTTCCAGCTTGACGGCATGGGCGCCGGCCTCTTTCATCATGCGTCCGGCACTCTTGAGGGCCCCGGTGTCGGTGACCTGATAACTCATAAAGGGCAGATCGGCCACCACGAGCGACCGCTCGGCGGCACGGACCACGCACTCGGTATGGTAAATCATTTGTTCAAGCGTAATTGGCAGTGTTGTCTCGTGACCGGCCACCACATTGCTGGCCGAGTCACCGACAAGAATGATGTCTATCCCTGCATGGTCCACGATACGGGCCATCGTATAATCATAAGCGGTAAGCATGGTGATCTTTTCGCCACGCCCTTTCATGTCAACTACCGTACGCGTTGTGATCCTTGACGGTGCTGACTTTGACTGAGTGCTCATAATTTGTCTTTGGGAACGATTGCTGCCGTTGCTTCCATTTCACAGGCCATATCTCCTTCAACGGTAGCCTTGCCCTTCATTGTCAGGAAGTTGCGACGTTCACTAACCAGTTCCACTTCTATGAGAAGCTGGTCTCCGGGCACCACCGGCCTGCGGAATCGCGCATTTTTTATGCCTGAAAAGACGATGATGACTTCATCAGGGTTCTCAATGCGGTTTTTTAGCGTCAGCAGGCACCCGGCCTGGGCAAGGGCCTCCACCTGAAGCACACCCGGCATAACGGGGGACGATGGAAAGTGGCCATTGAAAAACTCCTCATTCACAGAGACGTTTTTTATGGCAACGATGTGCTTATCCCCTATCTCAAGTACCCTGTCAATCAGAAGGAACGGATACCGGTGAGGAAGCAGTGACTTTATTTCATTGATGTGCATGACAATTGATTTAGTTTGAATGCAGTCAAAAATACACAACTTGACCCAAGGAACCAATGCTGGCGCAGGGATAAGAGTTGGATGACGGGCAAATGGACTCATTTCACGTGGGACGGAAGTACCGTCCGGACCTGGCACAAGAACTACAGCACTTCTCCGATGTAAATATACGCAATACCCTGCATCAAAGGTTTGCTGTCAAATGATTTAAAGCGACCTGTCTTCTTCATCAGGGAAAGGAACCGGTCGCCCGCCGGAAAAGCAGCGCTGGTTTCAGGCAGATACTGGTAGGCCTGGCGATTGCCGCTGATCCATCCGCCAAGCAGCGGTATGACATATTTGCTGTGCCATTGGAAGGGATACTTCATGATACCGTGAGGCTGTCCAAACTCCAGGACCACAACTTTCCCATTCGGCCTGACCACACGCGCCATCTCGGAAAGAGCGGTGACGGGATCGTCCACATTGCGGATGCCAAAAGCAATGCTGCTGATGTCAAAACGGTCGTCTTCGTAAGGCAGGTCCATGGCATCGGCTACCTCCCAGATAATTTTCAGTCCGTGCTTTCTGGATTTCTCCGGAGCCGGAGCCAGCATCTCGGCACAGAAATCAGTGCCTACCACGGTACCTGATGATCCAACAGCTTTCTTGTAGGCAATGGCCAGGTCCCCGGTGCCGGTGGCACAATCAAGCACGCTCATGCCTTCCGAAGCCCCTGTAGCCCGGACCGTTTTTTTTCGCCATCTGTGGTGCACTCCAAGGGAGAGTACCGAATTAAGCACATCATAACGTCCGGAAATGGACGCAAACATCCGCCGTACTTCTTCGCTCATTTGATTATTTCCTTTTCCTGTACTTTCGTAGGACTTCCTGGTGTTTCCCGATAAGTGTGAGTATCTCCTTTTCCATTGCATCAACTTCTTTTACCGGGATGTCTTCCCTGATCGCATGTTTCAGGATGATCATCTTTAATACCCTGTCATTGAGCAGTAACGTTCCCTTAATCAGTTTTCCATACAACCATTCCACCAGAAAACGGAACCAACCGAACTTCAGAAGACAAAAAACGACAATTCCAAGAAACACCGAAGCGTACTCACCGGTAATGCCCATCCAGCTCAGAACCAGCATGGACACGATGACAACGACGATCTCTTTATCGACCACCCATAGCAGGTTTGTGAGCGGTATACTGATAACACTGCTTTTATTGATGTGCCATACCGGAACAAAAAAAAGCGTGATGATCAGCGCCGGATATAATCCCGAAAAGTACAGGAGCAGCATGAAAAGAACGATTCCGATGTTGTCGGCACTGCGGATCCAGATTTCGGATTGCTTTATCAGTTTTTCGAGGGAGTGTATTTCCAGCAGGCCCGGGGCATATTTCTCCAGTGCCTCTGATGTGATATGAAACCAGTTGCCGGCAGAGGTAAAAATACCACGGGGCGTCTCTATGTAATGGGTGTCAGGTTGGCGGGCCAAGCTCATGGAAATATCCGGTCAATTCCGTCCTTTTATCAGGTAATGAAACGAATGTCAATTTATTGCAATCCTGACTAAACGACAAACCGTGATGGCCCTCTTTCTATTTCTGGCTTTGTCCATATTCTATGATGATGTCCGCAACTGCATCTGCATCTGCACCTGCATCTGCAGCTTCCGCCATCAAGCTCTTGCTATGGTTGCCACACCTATTTTCCCGCAGTATCCCCTTATGAGTGACGCCAGCTCAAATACCGTTGCCCCGGTGGTGATAACATCATCAACAATGATCACATCCCGGTTCACAAACGTTAGCTGCTCGCTGATCGCAAAAGCGCCTGAAAGGTTTTTTCTTCTGTTGGATGCATTCAGTCCCGTTTGTGTACGGGTATTCCTGTTGCGTTGCACGGCGCCATGGGGTGCGATTTCTGCACCGGTCACATTGGCAATGCCGAAAGCTATCAGAAATGACTGGTTATATCCCCTTTTCCGTTCTCTTGCTGGATGCAGCGGTACCGGCAGCAATATGGTTTTATGACTGATGCCTAAATAACGGTTCTTTGACAGCTCTTTTCCAAGCTTTTCTCCCAAAGCGACTCCCAGATCTGCCAGGCCGCTGTATTTGACATGGTGAAGCACATCCTGAAGAAAACCGCCCTTGTCAAACTCCCAGAGTGTATGCTGCATGGTCATCCACTCGGGAAGAACCAGCCCCTCAGAAGACTCGCTGCCGTCTTCATTGGATGGTTCGAAAGCATGGTCCAGGCAGTATCGGCACAAATGCCGGCGATCAACCTGCCGGTCACCGCAAACCAGGCAGGATACCGGATATAGCAGCTCAAACAGGTCATTGCCCGCGCGCAAAAGTATCTTAAACATGATTTTCAATTGGTAATGGATGGATGTGAGGGTATCAGCCAGCAATTGATTTGCATGCAGCTGATGCACCTGCGAATTTTTTGCCTGCAGCAGGGCCGAAAAAAGCATGCGGATGCCATCGACACCTCATCGCTTCTGATATTGTATAATCTGTAGATTATGGAGCCTGGCATTCCTTTCATTCGGGGCACAATAATCCGGGAATTAGCACAATTTGAAGACCATCCTGGAGCGTTACCAAAAAAATTGGTTAATTAAAACATTCAGCGTTATCATTTACTATCTTTGTGCAAATTTCATTCTGATACTCCATTTTGCAGGTACTCCCCTATGTCCCATATGTCCCAATTTTTTGAAGACCTGGTACAAATTCGAAAAAACAAGCGGCTGAGCAAGCAGGATGTGTTCTATAAGTGCCGCATACCGATAGAGACCATTGAATCCATTGAAGACGGCTCCATTTTATCCGGGAAGGTGCGTAACAAAACTTATGTTCGCAGCTATTTCCGCACCTATGCCAAAGCCATCGGCGTAAGTGATGAGGACGTTACCACTGCGCTCGACGAGCATGATGCGGGCCTTTACAATCAGGGGTTGCTGATCAAGTACCTTCCGGAACAGGCACAGGATGTCTCCGGATCTCCGCAACAGACGGACCAGGAGGCAGATTCGGCTGAGCAGACCGATAAAACCCGTATCAGCCGGGGAAACGAATCAGAAAAAAAAGACAAAACGAAAACCGGAGAAAAGGATGCGGCGGGAACTCACAAGAGTAAAATCATTACTCCTGAAACCCAGGAGAAAACCGTCCGGGACGTAGAATGGGAGGATGACAGCATCACAAAAATCCGATCCACGTCCACAACAGGTTTTTCATCTTCCGAATCCCGGAACGCGGATGAAGCTGCTCCTTCAGAACTACCCAACCGGCCAAAAATGGAAGGTATCGACTGGGCAGCCAAAGTCAAGCAAGCGGTCTACCGCCCCCAGCGAAACCGGCTTTTGTGGGTAATCCTGGCTACACTCCTTGCTCTGGCCCTGGCTCTGGCTTCCATTGTATGGTATTGGCGAAGCGCTGAACGGGATCCCGGCATCCCTCCTGCAACGGAAGGCCGGTTTCCGGCGGAAACCGTGCCGCCAACCCAGCCAGATGCCCACACGCAGCTGCAGCCGATCGAAGAAGCTCCGGAAGCAACGGATCCGGTCCCTCCGGATGTAACCGCAGCTGAGGAACCGGAACCCGTCGAACAAACACAACCGCCGCCCGAACCGCCTACCCGCGAGGAAATCGCTGCGCAAATTGCGGCATTTTCCACTACTGGCGACACGCTTTATGTCCACGCCTATGCCTTGCTCGGGAATCTGGAACCTGTTCGCGTCGTTTCCGATATTTTTGCTGCTAATGATCTCCAAAACACCCCTCCGCGTCCCTACTGGGTGGAACAATATCAGGCCATGAGATTTGACTTTCTTGATGAAATCATTCTGCAAGGCAGTCTGGCCCGCATGGTACTCCTGTTCAACGGACATGTCATTGAGGACTTTGACCCTTTTTTCGCGGACGGTTCCAGGATACGGATAACCCGGGATCTGCTTATGGAAAACAATCTGTTTGAGATCGCTGAAACTGATCCGTTCTCCGAAATACCGCCACCGAGACGCATCCTTGACCGGCCTCGTTTTTCACCCTGACCCAGTAGCTCAGAGCCATGAATAAAGACCAGGCCAGCGAGCGCGTCCGGGAACTACGGACGCTTCTCAACAAAGCCAACGATGCCTATTATCAGGAGGCCGCACCGCTGATGTCCGACCGGGAATACGACAGCCTTCTGGAGGAGCTGCGCCAGCTGGAAGAGGAATACCAGCTTTTTTCACCCGATTCCCCGACCGAGCGCATTGGAGGTGAACCAACCAGGGAGTTTCCCACGGTCACGCATCCCGTGCCGATGCTCAGTCTCTCGAATACCTACAGCCGTGAGGAACTCGATGACTTCGACCGCCGCGTCCAAAACCTGCTGGGCCACGACAACTACAGCTATCTGGCCGAACTGAAATACGACGGCATGGCCATCCGGCTGCGTTACAAGGATGGCCGGCTGGACCTGGGAGCCACCCGGGGCGATGGAACACAGGGCGACGATATCACCGCAAACATCCGGACGATTCAGGATGTGCCGCTGACCCTTTCCGGCAGCTGTCCGGAGGAGCTGGAAGTGCGGGGCGAGGCCTACATGGAACTGGCCGCATTTGCAAAGATGAACAGTGCGCGCGAGGAAAACGGGGAAACCGTATTTGCCAATCCCAGAAATGCCACGGCCGGCACGCTCAAACTGCAAAATCCGTCTATCGTGGCCAAACGGCCGATCCGTATGTTTGTCTACGACATCCTTCTTGAGGATGACGACAGGAAGCGCACACAGCAGAAAAAACTTGATATGCTGGAAAAGTTCGGGTTCCGTGTTTGTGAGCACCGCTCCCGGTGTCCGGGTATCACGGATGTTCACCGCGTCATCGAAAAATGGGGAAAGCTTCGAAAGGAGCTTCCGTATGAAACGGATGGGGTGGTCGTGAAGGTGAATGAAGAGCGGTACCGCGACATCCTGGGACAGACCGCCAAGGCACCGCGCTGGGCCATAGCTTACAAATTCGAAGCGGAACAGGCCGTCAGCCGCATCCATGGCATCACCCTTCAGGTGGGACGCCTGGGCACCATCACCCCGGTGGCGGAGCTGGAACCGGTGCTTCTTGCCGGAACCACAGTCAAACGCGCCACGCTGCACAATGAAGAGGAAATCCGGAGAAAGGACATCCGGGTCGGCGATCGTGTCATCGTCGAAAAAGCGGGCGATATCATTCCACAGGTGGTCAATGTTGTGCTGCAGGAGGACGGGCAGCGCGGAGAACCCTTCAAAATGCCGGAAAACTGTCCCGCCTGCGGCTCCCATCTGGTGAAACTTCCCGAGGAGGTTGCCTGGCGCTGCACGAACAACCAGTGTCCGCCCCAGGTACGCAATCGCCTGGAGCATTTTGCATCCAGGGATGCCATGGATATTGACGGTTTGGGTGAAGCGGTCGTGGACCAGCTTGTCTCTCAAGAGCTTGTAACCACCTTTCCCGATCTGTACCGTCTTACTACGGACGATCTGGTCCCCCTCGAACGCATGGGCGAAAAAAGTGCGGGCAACCTGATCGCATCCATCCACAAAAGCAAAGAAAAACCTTTTGAGAAGGTGTTGTACGCTCTTGGCATCCGCTTTGTCGGGGTTACAGTCGCGCGGGATCTTGCCCGTGCCTTCCGTTCGATCGACGCACTGGCGGATGCATCCGAAGAAGATCTGTCCGCCATAGACTCGATCGGGCCGCGGATAGCCAAATCTGTGCGCTCGTTTTTTGAACAGCCAGAGAACATGGAGATGGTCCGGCAGCTCCGGGAAACGGGGCTTTCCTTCCGGTCGGAGGAGCCGGATACGGCATCCGACAAGTTTGCGGGAAAAGCATTTGTGCTGACAGGCACGCTCCCCACCCTGAAACGCAGCGAGGCACAGGAACACATCGAAAAACATGGCGGCAAAGTAACCTCATCCGTCAGCAAAAAAACCGACTTTGTGCTGGCGGGCGAAGAGGCCGGAAGCAAGCTGGACAAAGCAAAAAAACTGGGAATCAGCATTATCAGTGAAAATGATTTTTTTGAGATGATAAAGTGACCGGATTTGTTATTTTACCATTTGTCCTGCATCCTGACGGATACCAATGCGATGGGCGTCCAATGGCATCTTTTTCCATGCGCATCCCGAATCGGGATGTTCCGGGAGAATCTGGAATCCTTACAGTTATAAACAGATGCCCAGTGAAACGCGTAAGCGAAATGTCCATGACCGGTCATAGTCCCGGACACACATGAGCATGATTAAAAATGTCATGGGCATTCTATGTGACCTTAGAAATCCAAAGTTTTAAACACATGAAATTTGAAATTCAGACCGAGGAAGATTACTCCATCATGACGCTCAAGTCGGAGCGGCTCGACAGCAAAGTGGCACCCGAACTGAAAAGCCAGTTCATCGTCCTTGCCAATACCCGGGATACCGGACATCTGATCCTGGATCTTGGCGCTGTTGCCTTCGCCGATTCCAGCGGTCTGGGTGCGCTGCTGCTGGCCCAGCGTCTGTACCGCGACCTGGACCGCAACCTCGTTCTTTGCAACGTGCCGGATCGCATCCGCAAGCTTCTCGAAATCTCTCAACTCAACAATGTATTCACCATTGCCTCCAATACATCCGAAGGCATCTCCATCGCCTCTGAAACAGCCGGGTGACCATACGGCTGAAACCGCAGGATTGACAGCTATTTCTTGGCATAACTGCCCTCCTTTACCGGATATCATTACACATGGGACTCACACTTATTGACCTTCTGGTTATCATTCTTTATTTGCTGCTCTGTGTTGTGATAGGCATCAAGGCGGGCGGGCGGCCTACCGACTCCACATCCTATTTCAAAACAGACGGAAAGGTTCCCTGGTGGGCCGTTTCCCTTTCGGTGGTAGCCACGGAGACCAGCATGCTTACGGTCATTTCGATCCCGGCCGTCGCCTACCTGGGAAGCTTCGTCTTCCTTCAGATAGTTTTCGGTTATATTCTCGGCCGGCTTGTCGTCGCCTGGCTCATCCTGCCATCCTATTTTAAAGGGGAGCAAAAAACGGCCTATACGTTCTTCAAAGAGCGTTTCGGTCCCGGCTTCCAACGGCTTATATCGATTGTCTTTCTGGTGACCCGCCTGCTGGCCGACGGCGTGCGGCTCTTCGCAGCGGCCATTCCCATCAAGGTGATCACCGGTCTGGATTATCCCGTTTCCATCTCCATCATCGCCGCGCTCACCCTGGCCTATACCTATTACGGCGGACTGAAATCCGTTATCTGGATTGATGTGCTGCAGCTGGCCGTATACACATTCGGCGGCGCTTTCGTGATATGGTTTGCCGGGACGCACATTGTGGATCCGCTCATACCTATGCTGGCGGATGCCGACAAGCTCAGTGTCATCGTATGGCCGGAGTCGCTTTCCTTCGTTTTCACCGAGCCCTACAATATCATTGGAGCTGTTTTTGGAGGCATGTTCCTTTCGATGGCATCGCACGGCGTCGATCATCTTATGGTGCAGCGGCTGCTCGCCTGCGGTGAACTCCGCAAGGCCCGGATGGCCATCGTAACCAGCGGATTTCTCGTGCTGATCCAATTCGTGCTTTTCCTTTTTGTAGGGATGGCGATCTACGGCTACTACAACGGCTTGTCGATTGCCGAGCTGGGCCTGACCCAGGCCGATGAAGTGCTGCTGAAATTCATCAACGAGGAAATACCTGTCGGCATAGCCGGCCTGCTCATTGCCGGACTGTTCGCCGCCGCCATGAGCACGCTGAGCAGTTCGCTTTCGGCACTGTCCTCATCCACCCTCTTCGATGTCTTCCCGAAACTGTCGGAATTGCCCAACTCCATGACTATTTCCCGGGGCTTCACGCTTATGTGGACCCTTGTGTTCATCCTGTTCGCCATATCGTTCACCAGCACGGAAAACCCGGTTATTGAACTGGGCCTCGCCATTGCCGGATTTACCTATGGCGGCTTGCTGGGGGCATTCTTTACGGGCCGATACACCAACGTCAGCCGGACCAGTGCCACCATAGCACTGCTGGTATGTGTCTTTTCGATGGCGGCCATCATATTTTTGGGAAATATCGCGTATCCATGGTATACTTTGATAGGTGTCTCCATTTTCTTCACAACAGCAGCCATATCGCACGCCATATCATCAATCCTGCAAAAAGTCCGACCGCAGTCCGGTTCCTGAACCGGGCCGGAAATTTGAAAATCATATTCTGACCGATCGTATGGGTTTTCTGGAAAAACTGGGACTTCATAGAAAGAAAAAGGCATTCGTTCCTTTCACGACCGAGAAGATGAAAAAGGACGAGACCCCCGGATTCTTCAACAGGAACAATGTCACCAAGATTGTCATCAGCCTTGGCTTTCTCGTTCTGATCATAGCCCTCTACCCCAGGACACAGGTCCAGGAAATGGCTTACAGTATAGGGGAACCCTGGCGGGACGATGATCTCACTGCTCCGTTTACCTTCAGCATCCTGAAACAGGAAGAGGAGATCCAGGCAGAGAAGCGCGAGATTCGCCAGCACACCAACCCCATTTTTATCCTGCAGCACGAAACGGAAACCAGAACGCTCCGGGAACTGGATACCCTCTTCACCAGTCTGACTTCCGTACTTGAAGCGTATGCCGACTGGCAGGAATCGCGGATGCTCGAGTCGAGGCAACAGGCGCTGGAAGACAGCCTTTATTACATACGCACCCGCCACCGGTCCCAGATTGGCCTGGATGACAACGCATGGGAGACCCTGCTTTCACTGCATGCCCATGACCGGCTTTATGCTCCCACAGAAGACCGTCCAGACAGACCCATAGCCAGCGAACTGCATGATGTGCTCAGGAATCTGCTTGTCGAACTGTTTTCTGATGGCATAATCAATACTTCGAAAGAGGTCATCACCACAGCGGACATCACCATACGTGACCTGCGGGACCGGACCGAAAGAGAGGAGTCGGTCCAAGCTGTTCGCACCCTCAGGGATGCGAGGGAGTTCGCAAGACTGCGGCTTTCCAGACAATACGAGGATGACCTGGTCCGCTCCGCCATGCAGCTGTTCAACATGGTGGCGGAACCCAACCTTGTTTACAGTGAAGAGGACACGGAACAGAGGATACAGGACCGCATAGACCGTATCTCCACTACCAGGGGTGCGGTTTCTGCCGGACAGACCATCATTCGCCGCGGTGATATCATCACTCCCGATCGCCATGTTATTCTGCAAAGTCTGGCCAGGGCTCGTGCCGAGCGGGCCAGTGACATTGAGATCTGGAGCAAATACACTGGCGAAACCATTCTGGTGATAGCCGTTTTCCTCATTTTTTTCTTCTATCTCTATCTTTACCGGCGTGCCATCTTCGACCGCAACCCCATGCTGCTGCTGGTTCTACTGACCATTGCACTGGTCTACAGCATCGGTGCCTTCGTGGCACGGGTCGATGACCTCTCCCCCTACCTTGTACCTTTTGCCATCGCGCCCATCCTGCTCACCATCATTTTCGATTCCCGGGTCGGGCTCATGACCACCACGCTCATTGCACTGCTTGCCGGACTCATGTTCGGCAACAGCTTTGAATTCGTGGTGGCCACCATAACGGCCTGCAGCATAGGTGTTTACTCCGTACGTGATGTCAAGGACCGCAGCCAGTTCTACATCACGACCCCCGGCCTCATCTTCTTCTCCTATGCCGTTGTACTTTTAGGTTTTACGCTTACCAAGGTGGGTGGATGGGGCATTTACTTCGACAATCTGCCGTTCCTTGCCGGCAACGCTGTCGGTATCTGGCTGACATATCCACTGATTTTGCTCATTGAGAAAGCGTTCCGGATCACCACCGACGTTACGCTGCTCGAGCTCAGCGACACCAACAAACCCATCCTCAAGCGCCTCATGCTCGAAGCTCCGGGTACGTTCCATCACAGTCTTCAGGTAGCCAACCTGGCCGAGGCCGGTGCGGCAGGTATCGGAGCCAATCCCCTGCTTTGCCGCGTAGGCGCCCTGTACCACGACATCGGCAAAATGGAGAAGCCGCAATATTTTGTCGAAAACCAGATGAGCGGAAATGCCCACGACAAGCTCAAGCCGCGCATGAGTGCCCTGATCATTAAAAATCATGTGGATGCCGGCGTGAAAATGGCAAAGGAAGTCGAGTTGCCTGAAATAATCATCGATTTCATAAAAACGCATCACGGCACATCCCTCATCCGGTTTTTCTATGAAAAGGCGATGAATGAATCCGGTAACGAGCAGGAGATACAGGAGGAGGATTTCCGGTACGACGGCCCCATCCCAAACAGCAAGGAAACCGGAATCCTGCTGCTTGCCGACGGAGTGGAAGCAGCGTCCCGGTCCATGACCGACCACTCCTATTCGAAGCTGGAAAACCTTGTAAACCGCATGGTTGACGACCGTCTGGCCGAGGGCCAGCTCAACAACTGTGCCCTCACACTCAAAGACCTCAAGATTATCAAAGATGTGTTTACCCGCATCCTGCAGGGGATGTATCATGGACGCGTGAAGTACCCGGGACAGGAGGAACAAGAGGCCTCTGATGAAGATACCGGACCGGAAACGCCATAAGCATTGATCCCCGATGAGCTATTTTGATGACGAAAGGCAGCACTACCTCAACTTTCTGAAACTTGAAAAGGGGCTGTCGCAGAATTCGCTGGATTCCTACGGGCACGACCTGCGCCGCTACCTTGACTTTATTGGCAGGGATATCGGCATGCCGGACATGGCAGGCATCACCCTGGAGCATATTGAGAACTTTCTGAAAGAACTGCTGGCAATGAACCTGTCCGTGAGCACCATTTCGCGGAACATTTCTTCGATCCGGGGCTTCCACCAGTTTGCCGTGATGGAGCGCTGGTGTCCGGCCAATCCGGCAGAGCTGATAGAACTGCCGAGAAAAGGGCGCAGATTGCCGGAAGTGCTGGACCAACAGGAGGTAATTGCGCTTCTTGAGGCGCCGGACCGCTCCGATCCGCTCGGCAAGCGCGATGCCGCCGTGCTGGAACTGATGTACGCCACCGGTCTGCGCGCCTCGGAAACCGTGGAACTGGAAAACGATCAGTTGATAACGGAACTGCAGCTGCTTCGCATCATCGGCAAGGGGAACAAGGAGCGCCTGGTACCCGTAGGCGGGATGGCCATGAAAGCCCTGGCCGATTACCTGAAAGATGCGCGGCCTTTTCTCAGGAAGAATGTGGCGGATGCCAAAAACCGGCTCTTCCTGAGCTATCGCGGCAAACCGCTTACACGGATGAGCCTGTGGCACATCGTCACCGGCGCGGCCCGTCAGGCCGGACTGAAGATACAGATCCATCCGCACACGCTCCGCCATTCGTTTGCCACGCATCTTCTGGAAGGCGGTGCCGACCTGCGCGCCGTTCAGGAGATGCTCGGACACGTATCCATTCTCACCACGGAAATATACACGCATATCGACCGTTCCTTCCTCGAAGAAGTCCACAAGTCATTTCATCCAAGAGCCTGAATCAGCGACATGATCCCCAACATAAAAAAACCCGAAGTGGTGCAGTCCATCCAGTGGATCGACGACCACATCCGCATCATCGACCAAACCTACCTCCCGCACCGCGAGTTTTTCCTGGACATCTTTG
>SKNL01000240.1 GCA_007120555.1 Balneolales bacterium | reverse complement strand
GGATTTTTTCCTCTTTGAACTCTTCGGGGATGAGTGTCAGCGTGGCGCCGGATGATTTTCCGATGCCGAGCGCCAGGTGTCCGGCCTTGCGGCCCATCGATACCACAAAATACCAGCGGGAGGTGGTACGGGCATCCACCATAAGGTTTTTGACCACTTCCACCCCAACATGCCGGGCGGTCTGGAATCCGAATGTGGGGATGCCGTAGGGCAGGTCAAGGTCGTTGTCGATGGTCTTCGGTACGTGTACGACTTTGAGTTTGCCCTGGGATGCTTCCTCTACGGTTTTGGCACTGAATGCAGTATCGTCACCGCCGATGGTGACCAGCTTGTCCACTCCCAGTTCACCGAGCGTATCGATCACTGTCTGCAGGTCTTCTTTCTTTTTGGTGGGGTTGTCACGGGCAATCCCGATGTACGAACCGCCACGGAAATGGATGCGGCTGACCTTTTCAATGGTGAGTTTTTCACAGTGCGAAGTATCGCCCTTCATGATCCATTTAAAGCCGTCTCTGAATCCCAGCACTTCGTATCCATGGTGTATGGCACGGATGGTAGCTGCACCAATGACACTGTTGATACCTGGTGCCGGTCCACCGGCGACGAGAATGGCCAAACGCTTTGGTTTTGACATAGTATATCCAATATTTTGTTCGGGTTGACATGGCAGCCAGTCTACTGCCATCGGTAATGCTTTTTTTTGTATAACCGTACAGCAAACCTGTTGTGTTTTGCTGTTTTAGCTAAAATTACCTGAGTGCCTTAAAATAGGACTATCCTGAGGCAAACGGTACTTTTTTTTTATTTGTTCAATACATAAAGCGATCATAAAAAACAGCTTTTTGATTAATTATCAATTAAGAATGAGGAAACCTATGAAATCTATTCGCTGGCTCGGACACTCTACATTTCTCATAACAACGGATTCGGGTAAAAACATTCTGATCGATCCATTTCTTGAGGGTAATCCTGTGACCCCGGATACCTGGAAGTCGCCCGGAGAACTGGATATCATCCTGGTCACGCACGGGCACGACGACCATGCCGCCGACACCATTCCCCTGGCCAGGAAAACCGGTGCCCGTGTGATATCCATTGTGGAACTATCCGCACTTTTGCAGAAGGATGGGCTGCCGGAAGAGCAGGCGGTGGAAATGAACAAGGGCGGTACCATTGATCTTGGGGATGTGAAAGTCACCATGACCAGCGCCAATCATTCCAGCTCGTGGAAAGGGAAGTGCGCGGGCGATCCCGCCGGATTCATGCTGAGAATGGATGGTCTGTGCCTCTATCATGCCGGGGACACCAATATCATGGCGGATTTTGAGCTGTACGGAAAGATCTACCGACCTGACGTTGTCATTTTGCCCATAGGAGATTACTACACGATGGGACATGAAGAGGCCGCCCATGCCGCGGCCCTCCTGGATGCCCGCTATGCCGTTCCCATGCATTACGGGACCATGCCTGTGCTGACGGGTTCACCAGAGACCTTCCGGGATCTTGTGGAAAAGCACACCTCAGGTAAAACCAGGGTGATCATTCCCGAACCCGGGGAAGACTTCGCGGATCAATTATCCTGATACGGGCGGATTACCACGATCAGATCTATCCATGTATCAAACCATATAATGTCAGGACACGACAGGGCAGTTTGCAGATGATGGGATAATTCAGGGCAGATGATATAGTTTGTCGTAGCTGCCTGAGAATTCCATCATGAGATATACCACTACGCCGGTGACGGATACATACATCCAGATCGGCCAGGTCCAGCGTGCGATTTTCCGGTGCCGCTGAAAATCATTGCGGAGGGCCCGGTACATGGTCACCAGGATCATCGGCAGATTTACGATTGCCAGGATGATGTGGGAAATGAGTATGGCGAAATAGACCGGACGTATCCAACCGGTGCCGTCAAAACCGACCGATCCGACCTGGTAATGGAAGATCAGGTAGCTGATCAGAAAGAGTGCCGAGACCAGAAATGCCGACCACATCATTCTCATGTGCGCCGCTATGTTCTGTTTCCTGATGAATATGTACCCGGCGAACAGAAAGATCGTGGCAATACTGTTCAGGACGGCGTTGAGCTGGGGAAGGTCGGTAAGCGTGAACATCTGGGAATCTCCGTTTTACTGAGGGTCTGCGTTTCGAACGCCAAATTAGCACAAAAAAGGGAAAAAGTGGGCATTCGGAATAGAGAATCGATTATTCCATGTCCTTGAACGGATTAAGGGGCATTCCCTGAAATGGGGGCGCAAAACATATTGCACAATTCTTAAGATTGTGTGAAAATCTGCACTTTTTTCTTTTTTTTAGCAGTCGATTTCGAGTATCTTTATTGCCTGAATGCACTTGTTGATGCAAGTGCAGGGGATAAAGGATTGCATCTCTCACATTGCGAGCGGCAGGTCCTGTTGCCGGTAGTGTCACTCCTTATCCACAAGGTAACTCAGGTACATATCAGAACACGTAAAAGCTGTTTCTATGGCGCAGATTTTCCCTGAATGGGTGAACAGCATCCCTAAACGGGTGCAGCTGGCAACCATAATCATCATCACCGGCATCATCTTCGGATTCTGGTATTTCGGTTCGCCGGAATATCTGGAAGTCGGATACGCGCCGAACCAGCCCATTCCCTACAGCCACAAATTCCATGTCGCAGAACTGGGCCTGGATTGCCAGTACTGTCACGGTTCTGCATGGAAGTCGGCAATTGCGGCCATCCCATCCACCGAGACCTGCATGACATGCCACGAATACATTGCCGTTGACAGCGAATTGCTTCAGCCGCTTCGGGACAGTTGGGAAACCGGCATGCCGGTGGAGTGGATCCGGGTTCATGACGTGCCGGATCATGCCTACTTCAACCACTCCATTCACGTGAATGTGGGCATCGGATGCGCTACATGCCATGGCCGGGTGGACCGCATGGAGGTAGTGATGAAAACCGAATCCATGAGCATGGGCTGGTGCCTCGACTGCCATAACAACCCTGCGCCCCACCTTCGTCCCGTCGAAGAAGTGACCAACATGGCCTGGGAGCCGCCTGATGATCACTACCAGTTCGCACAAATGGTCATTGAGAAGCGCAACATCCACGCCCCCATCTACTGCAACGCCTGCCACCGATAGTCTTTCATCACCACGATTTGTCAACATTGTCACAGAATATGGGAAAAGAGCAACAGCAAACGTACTGGCGAAGTCTGAACGAGTTAGCTCAAAACGAGGAATACCGCAAATTTGCAGAGCGTGAATTCCCGGAAAATGCCACCGAACTGTCAGACGGGGTATCCCGCAGAAATTTCCTTCAGATAATGGGGGCTTCGGTTGCCCTTGCAGGCCTGGCTTCCTGCCGCAAGCCGGTTCAGAAAATTTTGCCCTACACCCGTCAACCGGAACATCTCGTGCCCGGGATTCCGCTTTATTACGCCTCTGCGGCTCCTTTCCGGGGAAGCCTGAACGGGATTGTTGTAGAGACCAACGAAGGACGACCCACCAAGATCGAAGGCAACGACCTTCATCCGGGCAGCAACGGCAGGACCAACATCCGGCAACAGGCGGCCATCCTGGAACTCTACGACCAGGACCGGTCCCGCAAAGTCCGCCGGAACGGCGAGAGCAGCAGCTGGAGTGATTTTGTGGAATTCTGCAACGACCATTTCGCCGATACGG
>SKNL01000190.1 GCA_007120555.1 Balneolales bacterium | reverse complement strand
TATACCGGAGATGAAATCGATGATCTCACGCCCGTCACTCGTCCGCAGGAACACCCCGTCGGCACTTGTGATCTCCAACCCCATCGGTGCATCGCTGGTCTGGGCCACATGCCGGTAAAATACATCGCGTGAAGAGTCCTGTGACATACGGCTTCAGGCTTATTTAGTCAGACATTTTTCTGGTGCATATTTCTGATGCGGAATTGGATCGCAGACCGACAATAACCCGCGGGTATTCGTCACCCGGTTATTTTGCAGAGCGAACGAGTTCCAGAATTTCCTTCTGCAGGGTCTGACTCTTATCCTTGTTGTACCATTTTTGGATCTCCTCGCTTATGTCGGCAGATGGTACGCCTTTTTCCTTCAGTTCATGGAAAAGGTTCTGGGCCGGCTCCGGACGCGGTCCCCACGTCCACAGCTCTTCAAGCGTATCTTTTTTCAGCGCGATCACTTTGGGAATGGAACGGGTGCCATTTGTCTGGTAGGCATCCATCACATCCAGGTTCTCATCGCGCAGCAACAGGCGAAAACTGACTTTTGGCACCGATACAGCCATTTTGGCCAGAGGGGGAATATTGTGGGGCACATCGCCGCACCAGGCTTCCACCAATCCCAGCCAAATCTGGTTTTCTCCGATGGCCTTCAACTCTTCCAGCAGTTCGGGCATGATGATGGTCTTCTTGTCCACACGGTCCATTCGCTGGTTGTTAAGGCGGGTGTACTGCACCAAATCTTTGGACTGGTTCGGACCGGTGGTCTGGCGCTCGATCAGCAGGCTGTTGACAAGGTCGCGAAACCGGGCATAGGACATCGATTTGTCAATATGCTCCTGAGTGATGACTTTTGACATGGAAATAGTGTTTTTCTGTGGATAAAAAATGTGCCTCAAAAGTACAGCTAATAATACTGAATGACCATAGCCGCGAGCAAAAACAGCACAAACATGAGTGATATTGTGTATTTCACGCGCATCACGGTTCTGTACTCCGACGGGTCCCCCTTCAGGGAACGCAAATACATTGCCGTGACACCCCCCGCAACCGCAGCCACAGCAGGAAAAACAGCCGCAAGCCAGGGTTGCAGGATGTAAAAACCGACAGTCACGAGAATAATTCCTGACACATACGCCAGCAGGAAAAAACGGTAAACCGCCCGCCTGCCAAACACCACCGCGAAGGTCCGGTCCCCCCTCCGCTCATCCTCGCGGCGCTGATATATCTGCGATACCGGATAGAGACTCAGCATCACGCAGGCAACGCCAACCGCCGGCACCAGTATCAGCGGATCCCACCCTGAACCGGCTGCAAGATAACCAAAAACGAGTGAATTGGTACCCGTGCTTACACCTATCGCAATCAGACTCAGCAATGGATGGCCTTTCCAGCGGTAAACCGGATGGCTGTAGAGCCAGAAAAGCAGCATGCTCAGCGCGTAGAAAACCAAATAGATCCAACCCATGGGAAGCGAAAGAACAAGACCGCCGAATTGCAGTGCCAGGGAAGCGGGGCGGGTCCAGGGAGCGAGCGGCGGCGGCGTCCGAAGCCCTCCTATCGGTCCCTCGTCCTTGTCCCAATACGAATTATAGACCGTTGCCCCTCCAAACAGCAGCAAGTGTATCACCAGGAAATGGTACAGGAAATCGGCCGGTGCATGGATCCCGGACAGCAGTCCTCCCAGCAGGAATCCCCCTGAGAGGATGAGCACCTGGTAATGCCAGCGAAGATGCAGGCAGAAGTGCAGGCACTCCCGCATCCATGATCGGTTTGCTGTCATTTGTCCGGCAGTGAGATTTTGCCCAGGTGCAGGCGCGTATCCTCCCCGCACACCAGCTCATTGGCCAGGGCCGCAAAAAACAGCGCTTCCTTGGCGTCGGCCGACACCCCGAGGTCATCGATGCGGCTGACCGGAATGGGGTCCAGAGCCTCTTTGAGCCCGGCCATCAGCGTATCATTGTACGCCCCCCCTCCGCTCACGCAGACCTGGGCCTGCTCGCCTTCAGAGATCACTTTCCTGATCTGAACCGCCACCGTCTCCACCGTAAGGCGGGTCAGCGTGGCCAGCAGGTCCACCGCGCTCAGGGTATCCGGCTCAAGCCTTTTCTTTTTCAAGGTCTCCATTTTGTCCGCTTTTCCACCGCCTTTCTCCTGCCCATCATCCTCCCCCGGCTCCGTCTGGCTTTCTGTCCCGCTTTCATTCCGGAGCGCATCCGGACGATCGTCCCGTCCGGCATCCGGCAGGTCGTCTTCCATAACCACACCGGCCTGTGCCATGCTTGATTCCACCCAGCTCATGTGAAAGACCTCAAATCCGGTTGTCTTGGGGGGTGATTTTTGGAAATAGGGATGCTGCATGAGCAGTGCGAGCAACTCATTGTGCACTGTGCCGCTCGCTGCCAGCGCCCCGCCCTTGTCGAACTGCATCCCGGCAAAATGCTTGCGCGTGGCGGCATCGATCAGGGTATTACCGGGACCGGTATCGAAACTCAACGGCGGAAATTCGCCGGAACCGGCCGGCAGCCATGTAAAATTGGAAATCCCGCCGATATTAAGCAATACACGATGGGTTTCCGCATCGCTGAACAGCAGATAATCACCGTATGCGGCCAGCGGCGCCCCCTCGTTGCCGCGCGCAGTATCCCGTTGACGGAAATCACTGATGGTTATGATCCCGGTCTGCTGGGCCAGATGGTCCCCGTCACCAATCTGGAGCGTAGCATTCGGCATGCCTTCCATGTTGTGCTTGTGTTTGGGTGCGTGGAAGACGGTCTGCCCATGACTTGCCATCAGGTCCACCTCTTCGGCCTGCACGCCCCATGTCTTCAGTGATTCGCGGACATATGCGGCATGAAGATGCGCCAGCCATGTGTGCCAGACGCACAGCAGCTGCGGATCCAGGCAATCTGCCGTGGCAAACAAGATCAGCTGCCGGTTTACCTCCTCCGGATAGGTGACCGAGGTAAACTCCTCCAGTTCAAAACGCGTGTCCGGACCGGATCCGCGGAACCGGCACAAGGCAATATCCAGTCCATCCATGGAAGTACCAGACATCAGTCCAATGATCCTGCGTTCCTTTTTCCGGGATATGGTTTCCAGCTTTTTAAGTAGAGGGTTCATAATAGTTGCAGTTTTTCTTGGAAATATTGCGATTTTATCGGGGTGTACCGTTACACTTCTCTCGAATACACTTTCCGTGACTGTATCATAAGCTAAAAATCACCCCCTTTTCAAGAAAAACCGTAAATGAGTGACCAATTCGATATCAACCCGGATGCGCCCGAAGCATTTGAAGAGGAGATCAACCAGCTGGTGGAAGCGCTGAAAGCTGAACTCGGCGGCGGCGCCTCGCGTTGGTATTACGATGAACCATCGGAAACGCTTTACATCGAACTCGAATGCCTGCAGTACCTGGCAGAAGAAGAAGTCGAGAAGAAAGCCGGACCGATCCTGGAAGAGTCGGACCTCGATTTCGAGGAAATCCTGCTGCTTCCCATGGAAAAGTAACAGACAATCATATCCGCAATATCCGCCAGATCATCGGCTGCAATTCGCCAAAACCCATTTATGCGCGCGCTTTCATTTCTGCTGACCTTTCTTGCAGTGGCTGTCCTTGTTGTTGGATCCATTTTCTGGATCAACCGGGACACCTTTCTTGCCGTATTCCAGAACCGTCCCGCCATCCTCGAAGGAAGCGAAT
>SKNL01000148.1 GCA_007120555.1 Balneolales bacterium | reverse complement strand
TTTTTTATACATATTGTTCCACTCGAATGAAATCATTTGGATATCGTTCGCCTGTTGTTGTCCGAAAAGGATAAAGATAAATGTGACGTACCGGTTGGTGTCAGAGGAAATGATCACGCAGGGGTACGTATTGCGCTGTCGCGTTAGCGCCGGTCCCGCCGGTACCATGCGATCACATATGGACTGTTGGAATATGTTATTACCCGTCTTTGGAACAAAGCGGGTGCTATGATAGTGGGCTGTTCCCCGAACCATCCAAACCACCTGGCAAATAATCTTGAAGGCATGAGAAAAGAAGGAATATTGTCCCCCGGAAAAGCTCCGGGCAAACAGGGGTTGTACGATCCCTCGCTTGAGCATGATGCTTGCGGTATCGGGTTCGTCGTCCATATCAAGGGCAAACAGTCCCATGATATCGTCCGCCAGGCGCTCCGCGTGCTGCGTCATCTGGACCACCGGGGCGCCACCGGTGCAGAGCACAACAGCGGTGATGGTGCGGGCATCCTGATGCAAATCCCTCATGAATTTTTCAAACAGTCCTGCGAGGGTCTTGGGTTTGATCTTCCCGATTATGGCAGCTACGGTGTCGGCATGCTTTTCCTGCCGCCGGAGCGTGAACAGCGCAAATTCTGTGAAAAGATCATCGAGCAAATTGTCCGGGAGGAAGGGTTGAAGATCCTGGGTTGGCGCAAGGTGGCCACGGACAATTCCAGCCTGGGAGAGACGGCCAGGTTCCAGGAACCCCTGGTGCGGCAGGTATTCGTTGAGCGTGGCCCGTCGATGGAGTCGGTGCTCGATTTCGAGCGCAAGTTGTTCGTGATCCGCCGCCGGTGCACCCTGGCCATCCAGCAGTCTGAACTGTCGGACGAGGACAAGGAATTCTACTATTTCAACAGTCTGTCATCGCGCACCGTGGTCTACAAGGGGATGCTCACGCCCAACCAGGTGGAGCTTTACTATCCGGATCTGAAAGACCCCAGCATGAAATCAGCCATTGCGCTGGTGCATTCGCGCTTCAGCACGAACACTTTCCCGAGCTGGAAGCTGGCGCATCCCTACAGGTACATCATCCACAACGGGGAGATAAACACGCTGCAGGGCAACCAGAACTGGATGCACGCCCGTGAAAACCAGTTCGTATCCACCCTGTTCGGCGATGACATGAAGAAGGTGCTCCCGATCATCCAGGAGGAGGGAAGCGACTCGGCCAAATTTGACAACGCCCTTGAGTTTCTGTCGCTGACCGGACGCTCCCTGCCGCATGCCATGATGATGATGATCCCGGAGCCCTGGGAGAAGCACGAAAACATGAACGAACTGCAACGGGCTTTTTACGAGTTTCACAGTTGCATGATGGAGCCGTGGGACGGACCCGCGTCCATTGCCTTCACCGATGGTGTGGTGGTAGGGGCGACGCTGGACCGGAACGGCCTGCGGCCCTCCCGCTATTATGTGACCCGGGACGATATCGTGGTGCTGGCCTCGGAGGTGGGCGTGCTGGATATCAAACCGGAGGATGTGGTCTGCAAGGAGCGCCTGCAGCCCGGACGCATGCTGCTGATCGACACCGAGCAGGGACGCATCATCAGTGACGAGGAGATCAAGAACGGCATAGCAGGCGAGCATCCCTACCAGCACTGGCTGGACGAGAACATGGTCCATTTCAACGATGTGACCGAAGAACTGGCCTACCCGGAACCCGATCTCTCGCATGATGAGGTGATCCATCGCCAGAAAGTGTTCGGTTTTACGTACGAAGACCTGCGAGTGAATATCGGTCCGATGTCGGAGAACATGCTGCAGCCGGTCGGCGCCATGGGCAATGACGCACCCATGGCTGTGCTTTCGAACCAGCCGCAGCTTCTTTACAACTATTTCAAGCAGTTGTTCGCGCAGGTGACCAACCCGCCGATCGACCCGATCCGCGAAGAGCTGATCACATCCACAGAAACATTGCTCGGATCGCAGGGCAATATTCTCAATCCCGGGCCGGAAAATTGCAGGCAGATCTGCCTGGAGGGACCTGTGCTGACCAGCGAGGAACTGCGGCAGCTGCGTGCCCTTGTGCTGCCAGGTTTTAAAAATGCAACCCTGCCCATCCTGTTCAAAGCCGGAAGCGGCAGCGAAGGGCTGAAAAAGAGCCTGGACGAACTGTTTGCAGCTGCGGACCAAGCGGTTGAAAATGGCGCCAACATCCTGATTTTGTCAGATCGCGGATTTGACAAGGTCAACACGCCTATTCCGGCCCTGCTGGCGGTTTCGGGACTCCATCATCACCTGATCCGCACTGGAAAACGCACCGAGGTCGGTATCGTACTGGAGTCCGGCGAACCACGGGAGGTCCACCATTTCTGCACGCTTCTGGGATACGGAGTGGATGCGGTCAACCCGTACATGGCCTACGCCAGCCTTTATGACATGATCCGGGAGGGGCTGCTGGAAGGCCTGGATTACGAACGCGCCGTCAAAGGCTACAACAAGGCGGTGGTCAAGGGCATCGTCAAGGTGATGTCCAAGATGGGGATATCCACCATCAAATCGTACCGCGGCGCGCAGATATTCGAGGCGCTGGGCATCAGCAACGAGGTGATCGATACGTATTTCACCTGGACCCAGTCCCGTGTGGGCGGCATCGGGCTCGATATCATAGCACGGGAAGCGGAACTGCGCCATCAGAGGGCCTATCCGAAGATTCGCGTGAACGGACAGGTGCTCGAGGAAGGCGGGCTGTACAAGTGGCGCAAGAACGGCGAGTACCACATGTACAACCCCGAGACGGTCCACACCCTGCAGTTTGCAAGCAAGCTTAACGACTACAAATTGTACAAGGATTATGCACGGCTGCTGGATGAGCAGCTGGATCCGTTCCCAACGCTAAGGCATCTGATGGAGTTCGATGAGACGGCCGCACCGGTTCCCCTTGAAGAGGTCGAACCGGTCGAATCGATCTGCCGGCGTTTCAAGACCGGGGCGATGTCCTACGGATCCATCAGCAGCGAAACCCATGAGGCGCTGGCCATTGCCATGAACCGGATCGGGGGCAAGAGCAACACCGGGGAAGGGGGAGAGGATCCTGCGCGCTTTGTGCCGGATGCCAACGGCGATTCGCGCTGCAGTGCCATCAAGCAGGTGGCTTCCGGTCGGTTTGGAGTCACCAGCGAGTACCTGACCAGCGCTCAGGAGATCCAGATCAAGATGGCGCAGGGGGCCAAACCAGGCGAGGGCGGTGAGCTGCCCGGCCGGAAGGTGTACCCCTGGATTGCCAAAGAGCGGTATTCCACGCCGGGTGTTGGTCTCATTTCACCGCCGCCGCACCATGATATTTATTCGATTGAAGACCTGGCCCAGCTCATCCATGATCTGAAAAATGCCAATACAAAGGCGCGGATCAACGTGAAGCTGGTGTCGCTGGCCGGGGTCGGCACCATTGCGGCGGGCGTGGCCAAGGGGAAAGCCGATGTAATCCTGATCAGCGGCCATGACGGGGGCACGGGCGCATCCCCGCAGACCAGCATAAAGCATGCCGGACTGCCATGGGAACTGGGACTGGCCGAAACGCACCAGACGCTGGTGCTCAACAATCTGCGCAGCCGGGTGGTGCTGGAAACGGACGGACAGATCAAGACCGGCCGCGATATTGTCGTAGCGGCGCTGCTGGGTGCAGAGGAGTTCGGTTTCGGCACCAGCGCCCTGATCACGCT
>SKNL01000199.1 GCA_007120555.1 Balneolales bacterium | reverse complement strand
TACTTTCCACAGTAATTTCTGATATTATCCGCAAATAATCCGCAGTTCTTTCAGTAACAATCAATCCAGTCCGCATCCATTCATGATTCGGGAAAAACAAGCCGACGCTCTGCTGCAATCCTTTCGCGACCAGTTTTCCCATACCGGAAGGGGAATCCGCTACGTCAACCACGCGGCGCAGTCACCGCTGGCGCGCGACACCATCGCGGCCATGAACGAACACCTTGAACAGCGGCACAACGGCACCATGATGACCTATGAGCGGGACATGGAAGTGATCGCCGAGTGCCGGGAACGCATCCGGACCCTGATCAATGCATCCGAAGCACGTCAGATCGCATTTGCCGCCAACACGTCGGAGGGGCTGAACCGGGTCACCTCCGGACTCGACTGGCAACCCGGCGATGAGATCATTCTCAACTCCATCGAATTCCCGTCCAACGTCTACCCCTACCGCAAACTCGAGCCGCTCGGGGTGCGCTGCATTTTTGTGGATGCGGCCGACGGCACCGTTCCGGTGGAGCGCATCGAGGCGGCCGTCACCTCCAGGACCCGCATGGTGGCCATAAGCGCCGTACAGTTCCTGAGCGGATGGCATGCCGATATGGAGGCGATAGGCAGATTATGCCGCGAACATGACATCTGGTTCGTGGTGGACGGGATCCAGGCAGCCGGTGTGATTCCGGTGGATGTGCAAAGGTGGCAGGCGGACGCGTTTGCCACGGGCGGACTCAAATGGCTCATGGCGCCGATGGGCATAGGGTTCCTGTATCTTTCGGACCGGCTGTGCCACCGGCTGAAAACACCGGATCCGGGGTGGCTCTCTGTCGAGGAGCCGTGGGAACTGCTGCGCTACGACCAGCCGCTGCGTACCGACGCCACGCGATTTGAAGCCGGCGTTGCCAATATTCCCGGAATTTATGGTCTGAATGCGTCGATCGGGTTGCTTCTGGAAGCGGGTATTGAGCGCATTTTTCACCAGGTCCGCCTGTGTGTCGCGCAGCTGCGGGACGGTATCCGCAATGCCGGACTGGAAACAGCCGGCCTGACCCCGTTTACCAGCGACGATCCCCTGCGGCAGTCAGGCATCCTTACCTACTGCCTGCCGGAAGCGATGGACCATGAAGCCCTGGAGCACGGATTGCGTCAGGAGGGCATATTCGTATCAATCAGGGATAAAAAATTGCGTTTTTCACCGCACGGATACAATACGGAAGAGGAAATCGAGTATATCTTAAGAGCGACAGAATCGGTATATTCATCACTGATATGAGTAGCTTTATCCTTAATAAAATACGTTTTATTCTCAACGAGATCTGGATAGTGATCCGGCACACCCTATCCGACTGGGTCAAGGATAACATCCCCACGTACGGTGCCGCACTGGCATTTTACACCATCTTTTCGGTTGCGCCGCTGCTCATTATCCTCGTTGCCGTAGTCGGTTTTGTCTTCGGTGATGCCGCTACGACGGGACAGCTGGAGGAGTACATGTCCCAGCTCATGGGTCCGGAAGTGGCGAGCACCATCCAGGATTTTGTTCTGGATGCGTATGAGCCTACGTCCGGTATCATTGCCACGGTGATAAGTCTGGGCCTGATCCTGTTTTTGGCCACCACGATCATCACCCAGCTTAAAAATGCCCTGAACAACATATGGAATATCACGACCAAACCGGAAGTAAGCGGCTTCAAACGCTTTATCATTGACCGTTTTGTTGCACTTGCCCTGATCCTGATTTTCGCCTCGCTGTTCATTCTCTCCATGATGATGGATGTGGTGCTCTACGCGCTGGAGTCCTTCCTGGATCCGATCATGCCCGGTGGCGTGGGTGTATGGTCCACAATCAACTCGCTTTTCTCCTTCCTGGTGCTGGTGGTTCTGTTCGCCGTAACATTCAAGATGCTACCTGATGTCCGCATCCGGTGGACTGATGTGGTCGTGGGCGCCGTGGTCACCTCGCTGCTGTTCCTGCTCGGGATATGGCTGATAAGCATTTACATGGGCATGGCTACCGCATCCACCTATGGTGCCGCGGGGTCATTCGTGATTTTCCTGATCTGGGTCTACTACAACGCCATGGTCTTTTTCCTTGGGGCGGAATTCACATACATCTACACCATGCGTTACGGGTCGCGGGTCAAGCCGGCGAAACACGCCGAGTTTACCAAGTTTTATCCAGACGGGCCGGACGAGGACGCCTACGGCGGGTGACATGCCGCAAAGGGCTGACATGCATGTTTCCTGCAATACCCATCCATCAAGGGAATCGCTAATCTGGACAGATCGTTACCACACAACTCTGATACCGGGTAACATAAAGGTGGTATTGCCTGCGAATGATGACATGTTCAGTGCGGGCATCACGCGATCAAGAAACCGTGCCGAGCGGTACAACAGGTAACTGTCAAAAGCCAGCAGAAACGCACCCTGAATGGCAACGGCGGTTCCGAACTGGCGGGTCCTGCTTTGGGTTCCGTAATGCTGAAAAAGCAGGCCTGCCGTTATGTAACTGACGTTTAGTCCTGCGTTCACGGCAACGATGCGCTGAAACTGGTACTCCCTTTCCAGAAAATCGGCCAGTCCGGGGTGATGCGGGTCCAATCGCTCCTGTCCCCTTATCGCAAACAGGGCAATTCCGGCATTAATGGCACCCCAGGATAGCGTCATGAGGCCGGCATCGCTCCAATCGGTGAACAGAAGAGCTGTGCCTGCAGCCGTATTGGCAGCTCCCCACCCGAGCAGTGTCTTCATGGCTCTTTTTTCGAAGCGTTCCCGCTCCTTGTTGATGACACTCAGCCCGGATTGAAACTCCTCAGTCCCGCCGCGTATCATCCCCTCCGGCTCCATTGCACCGAGCGCCTTTACCGTCCCGGGCGGCCAGGAAAGCACCGCCATGGTCAGCAGCATGGCCGTTGCCGCCACACGAATCTCCGGGAGTGATTTCTTTAGTAAACAGTGCCATATTTCCATAATAAGCACATTTTTTGAACAAATTGGCTCCTTGTAGTGTTATACCTTAGAGTTAAGGTATTTCGTTCCTGGCCGAATGATAACAGGAGGTTCAATTTTCAAATGGTTATATTCGGGAGGAATAAAACGCTGCATAAAACATAAACCAAACCCCGATTCGTTTTGAAGAATTCAGAGAAGGAGAAAAGTACCAAAAAGAGCACCGGTAAAAAGAAAAACGAGAAAAAGGACCAGCTTCACTTGCAGCTGTTCAGCATTCATGGACTGATTCGGGGAGACAATCTTGAACTGGGGCGGGACGCCGATACGGGCGGACAAACCAAATATGTCGTGGAACTTGCACGCGCCCTGGGAGAGCTTCCCCGCGTCAAGCAGGTGGACCTGGTCACCCGTCTGATCGACGACAAGCGCGTCAGCTCCGACTACAAGCAGATCATCGAACCTCTGGGCGAAAAATCGCGTATCGTACGCATCCGCTGCGGTGGAAAACGGTATATGCGCAAGGAGCTGCTCTGGCCGCATCTCCCTGAATTTGTGGATAATATTTTGCGCTTCAACAAGAAAGAGAACATTAAACCGGATCTGCTCCATGGCCACTACCCCGATGCCGGATATGTCGCCCGCAACCTTTCGAAACTGCTGGGCATCCCCTATGTGTTCACCGGCCACTCGCTGGGACGCTCCAAGAAACACTCGCTGTCCAGCAAGGGCATGACAGAAAAGCAGATGGTGGAGAAGTTCAACATCAACGAACGCATCCAGGCCGAGGAAGATG
>SKNL01000037.1 GCA_007120555.1 Balneolales bacterium | reverse complement strand
GGCCAGCTGGTCCTGGAAACGGACCTGAGGCTGCACAGCGTTCGCTATGATACCATTCGCGTGGAAGAGGTGACGGGCTCAGCCTCTGCCATCCTCGTTTCCGAAACCCGTTTCCAGGCCGACCTTGAGATCACCTCTCCGTCTTTTGGTCCACATGGCATCCGCGACATCACATTCACTACAGAAGGCATGCTGGGCACAGCCGGAATCACCGGCACGTACACTTTTGAAATCCAGGTAGACGGGGACAGCGGGATCCGACAGGTCGCCGACTATGAAATCGCCGACACCATACGTGTGCATACGCACGAACTGGCACTATCCGATCCGGCCGAAAGTTACCAGCTGCGCCGCCCCTTTGATGTGTTATTGGCGGAGGATGTTATTCGGATGGATACGCTCCATCTGGTCAGCGACGAAAATTCGGAACTCCGGTTGTACCTGGACCGGACATCGGACACACCCTGGACCGGCTTTGTCGATGCCAGAAACACCGATCTGGGACAGCTTCAGTATATCTTCCTCGACGAACCCTTCTTTTCAGCCGTTTTCTCCGGTGCCATTCATTTCAACGTGGATGACGACGTGATGGAAGTGGCGGGCAGTGCCGAACTGAAAGAATTTGAATGGGATCATGTCCGGCTGGATTCCATCCGCCTTGCCTTTGATGTGGGTGAGGGCCGCCTGCAGACCGACGCAACAATCTGGCACGATGACATGGTCCTGGTCCGATCCGAATTTGACCTGCCGTTTGAGCCGGTGGAACCCGGTGAATTGGAAAGTGAATTTTTTGACAGGCCGGTGCAAGGCTACTTACGCATCCAGCCGTTTGATATCCACATGTTTGAAGCGCTGTTTACCGAACTCGGCCTGGAGCAGACGCGCGGTGAATTTTCACTGTCCACC
Source organism: Balneolales bacterium (assembly GCA_007120555.1). Taxonomy (GTDB): domain Bacteria; phylum Bacteroidota; class Rhodothermia; order Balneolales; family Natronogracilivirgulaceae; genus SKNL01. The sequence goes on along the minus strand of SKNL01000037.1, from coordinate 2,877 downwards.
GAGCTTTCCGGCACCGCCGGTGCGCCCGAATTCACAGGGGGTCTCTTTCTAAGGGACGGACTCCTTTCCGAGGTGGACATTGATTCACTCATGGTGGAGTGGGATTACGACCACAGCAGAAACGATATCATTCTCACCTCGCGCGTCCATTCGCTTGGTCAGAAAGCCGCGGGGATTGAGGGAAGGGTTCCGCTGCACCTGGATTTTCAGGCGATGGAGTTTCTCGGACCGGATCCCGATGACGAGATCGACCTCACCATTTTTACGAGGGATTTTGATCTTGCCGCGTTCAATGATTTTCTGGATCCGGCGCAGCTGCGGAACCTGCAGGGCAAACTGAATGCCGATATCACGCTGAGCGGAACCATAAGCGAGCCCGGGGCGGAAGGCACCCTGGCATTATCCGGCGGACAGGTACGGCTGGTGGAGAATCAGGTAACACTGCGCAATATCGGTATGGACGTGCAGATGGAACCCGGACGTATAACATTGCAGGAGCTTTCCGTGCAAAGCGTTGGCTCCTTCACGGGAAGAGGAGAGATCACACTGGACGGCGTGATGCCCGACCAGATAGACCTCAATTTCAGGGCTACCAATTTCCGTGCCTTCAATACACGGGATTTGGAGATATACGCGGGAATGAATGTAAACATGACCGGTACGCTTGAGGAGCCGTTCCTCTCGGGTACCGTCCGCTGGGAACGCGGAACGTTGTATCTGGATGATTTCGGTGAGCGGGAGGTTGAAGAGGTGGACCTGGAGGAAGAAGAAGCCGACGAACCGTTTGGCCCGGAGTTTTTTGAGCGTCTGGCCATGGAGCTGACGTTCCTTGTGGATAGGAATGCGTTCGTACGCAACCGGCGCGACCCGGAGATATACCTGGCATTACGGGGTGAAATCGACATCCTCAAGGAGGCTTTCGGGGAACTGCAATTGTTCGGTGACATGAGTGTGACATCGGGACACGTGACCACATTCAACAAACGGTTTCAGCTGGAGCGGGGCGATGTAACCTTCAGTGGTGACCCGATGGAGCCGGAGCTCAACATCCGAACCCTGTACCGGCCGCGCCAGCAGTACGAGGAGATCAGCATCTACTATATCATCACCGGGAACCTTTCTGATCCGGAGTTCGAATACGAAAGCGAACCGGAAATGGAATTGCAGGATATCATCAGCTACACGCTCTTTGGGCGGCCGTTCCATGCCCTGGCCGGGTGGGAGCAGACGATGTCCGGCCGGTCCGATGGCAGCATGGCTACCAATCTTGCCGTGGATATCATGCTTGATCGGATCGAGAGCCTGGCTGCTGACCGTCTCGGGATCGATGTGATCGAAATCGAGAACACGCGAAGGGGTGGGGGTGGCACGAGCATCAAGGCCGGTAAATTCGTCTCGGACCGCCTGTTCATCGCATTCCTCCAGGAGCTGGGAGGCACGGAATCGGCGCGTCAGGTAATCGTGGAATACATGTTGCGGCGCAACCTTGACCTGATCATCACTGCCGGGGATGACTACCGGAGCGGGGTGGATGTGCTTTGGCGATATGATTACTGACATTTATCCATTTTATTGGTATATATTGCCTTCCGTAAATTCCGCGTTATAACTGGCCCGGAGTACTCGCCAGCAATGGCAGTAAGCAGTTTCAGGCCTTCCGTTTGTGCCATGGGGCCGGCAATGAAATAGCGGCTGGCGGTCGGTAATCCAACAGGTGTTCCGGGCCCCACAGGACTATGGAAATGCGGAAAAAGAATCTGTAAGCAAAAGCAGGTATTGCACGAATGTCAGAAAAAGAAAAGAAGTTATCAGGTAAAAAAAGCCCGGACGGCAGTACGGATAATGCCGAAGTGACCCGGTCATTGTCCCGCTACCGGGAGCAGATCGACCAGCTGGATGAGCAGCTGATCCGCACCCTGGCGGAGCGCCACAAGGTTGTGCGGGAAGTCTTTTCCAACAAACTGTCGGAGAGCGCCTTCATCCGCGATGCGCGTCGCGAGGAAACCCTTCTGCGGAAAGTCCGCGAGATGGCCATGGATGCGGGTATCGATCCCTACTTCACCGAGCAGCTGTTCCGCGATATCATTTATCAGTCCGTTCGCTTCCAGAGCCATTCGCTGCTGGACCACAGCAACAACAAGCTGGAAGTGCGTACCATCTCCGTCGCCTACCAGGGGACACGGGGAGCATACAGCCACCAGGCGGCCATGCGGCACTTTTCAGAGCGCTACGATGACGTCCGCTGCATCGGGTTCAAGACGTTCGAACAGGCGGCCATGGCCATGGTGGAAGGTGAGGCTGATGTGGCCATCCTCCCGATAGAAAATACAACGGCCGGATCCATAAATGACTCTTATGACCTGTTGGCGGACAAGGAATTGCATATCACCGGTGAAGAAGTTCTCAAGGTGAATCACTGTCTGATGGCGTGTGAGCCGACGCCGCTTGAGGAGTTGCGCAGGATCAGGTCGCATCCGCAGGCGCTGTCGCAGTGCAGCCACTTTCTGGCCAGGCTGATCAACTGTGAGATCCAGCCGTACACCGACACGGCCATGGCGGCGCAGAAGATCATGGAGGAGGGGAATCCGACCCAGGCGGCCATCGCCAGTTCCTATGCGGCCGAGCTGTACGATCTGCACATCCTGGCCAAGGACCTGGCCAATCAGCCGGGCAATTTCACCCGGTTTGTGATCGTTTCGCGGGAGCCGGTGGTATGTGATCCGCGCATCCCGGCGAAGACCTCGCTGATGCTGGCGACGGTGCATGAGAAGGGTGCGTTGTTGCAGTGTCTGAAAGTGCTGGACCGTCACGGGATCAACATGACCAAGCTGGAATCGCGTCCACGCATCGGCAAACCCTGGCAATATCTGTTTTATC
>SKNL01000187.1 GCA_007120555.1 Balneolales bacterium | reverse complement strand
GCAGACGGCAAATCGATGACCTACCAGGAGCGCGTCAAACTCTATGACAGGGAGTGGTTTGAGAAGGCTTTCAAAGACCGGGGAATGGTCATGGACACACTCTGCGGTGATTACCGCGGCGGGCCTTTTGACCCGGAAACCAGCCCAAGGATGGTGATGGTGGCCCGCAAGCAAGGTGATGGTGCAGATGGACCGGAACTCTGATCTGTCGGGAATCTAATCCCGGAACCGGTCAAGTTTTTTCAGTTTGCTGCGCAGCGTGCCCCTTGGCAGATCCAGCAATTCGGCAGCCCTGGTGATATTATGTCCGGCTTTCTCCAATGCCCAGCCGATGATTTCCTCTTCCTTTTCCTGTATGAACGCTTCGTATGGCGGATACTGGTCGTTGGCGGACGGGTTGCCTTGGGCAGTCCCGTATGTGAGGGAATCACTGCCGCCCGCCAGCGAGTAACCGCCGCTTGCCAGCGATGCAGCAATGCCGGTATCGGAAGTGGCCACGATGCGTTCCACGGTATTTTCCAGCTGCCGCACATTGCCCGGCCAGCCGTAAGTCATCAGGTTGTCATAAAAGGTACGGTCCAGGTGCGTGAGCATGTCCCCGGCGCCCAGTTTCTTGAAAAAATGGCTGACAAGTGCGGGGATATCCTCCCTTCGATCCCGCAACGGCGGCAGGTGCAAGGGGATGATGTGGAGCCGGTAGTAAAGATCCTCGCGGAACCGGTTCTCACGGACCAGCTGCTCCAGGTTTACTTTTGTCGCACAGATGACACGCACATCCACGGAAATGGTTTCCATGCCACCGACACGAACAAACTGACGTTCCTGGAGCACGCGAAGCAGCTTGACCTGCAGGTTGAGCGGAAAATCGTCGATGTCATCTATAAAAATGGTGCCCTTGTGAGCACGCTCGAAATATCCGTTGTGCTGCTGGATGGCACCTGAGAATGCACCCTTCTCGTGGCCAAACAGCTCGCTTTCGATCAGGGATTCCGGAATAGCGGCGCAGTTGACGGCAATGAAGGGCTGATCCCGACGGTCACTCTGCTGATGCAGCGTATGTGCGATGACTTCTTTTCCGGTGCCGCTCTCACCCTGGATGAGCACCGTGTAATCATGCCCGGCCACGTTTCTGACGGTCTCAAGCAGCTTGCGCATAGAAGGCGAGCTGCCGATGACGGATTTGTTCTCCATACGTTCCAGGCGCTTTTTCAGCTTTTTGTTTTCAACCCTTACTTCAATATAATCATGCACGTTGTTCATCAGACTGATGAACTTTTCGGGGGAAAGCGGCTTGGTAATGTAGTCGTATGCGCCAAGTTTGAGTGCAGCTACGGCGGTTTCAACGGAAGCAAAGGCCGTGATAACGATCACCACGGAGTTTTCACTGGAATCTTTGGCTGCCTTCAGGATTTCGATCCCTCCCTTTCCGGGCAGTCGCAGGTCGGTGATTACAACATCATAAGTGCCGCTGCCGGCTTTTTTCAGGCCTTTGTCACCGTCAGAAACACTCTCGACCTCGTAGCCCTCCTTTTTCAGGAGGTTGGCCAGTGTGATCCGTGTAATCCGTTCGTCCTCAATGATTAATACTTTCATTCTCCGTCTCCAATGGTAGTGTAACAGTGAATTCCGTGTACTCGCCCTTTTTGCTCGTGACAGTGATGGTACCGCTGTGCGACTCAACGATACCAAGGGTCACGGAAAGGCCAAGCCCGGTCCCCTTGCCGGTCTCTTTGGTCGAAAAAAACGGCTCGAATATCACTTTCAGTTCTTCTTCCGGGATCCCGGTGCCGTTATCCCTGACCCGGATGATCATATTCACGCCGGTTGCCTGCATTCCAACAGTGATTTCACCTTCTTCATCGACAGCGTCCAGGCTGTTCAGAAGCAGGTTCATTAGAATTTCCTGCATCAGGTTGGGATCCGCTTTGATCGGCGGCAGGCCTGCGTCAGCGTGAATATTCAGCCGGACCCGCTTCTCATTCAGCCGGTATTCCAGCAGGTCCCGAACCGTGGTGAGCTGTTTAATCAAGTCGACTGCCTGCGGCTCTTTCGGGCGTTGCCGTGCATAACCGAGGAGCTTGGTGACCACGGACTCGATCTGTGTCAATCCGTCATCGATCATGTTCAGGTACTCTACGGTCTGTTGCCGGTCGTCCAGGTCCTTTTTGATGCCGAATACGCAAAATCGCATGCCGTTCAGCGGGTTGTTCACTTCATGGGCCACGCCGGACGCCAGCCGGCCTATCGATGCCAGCTTCTCTGCCTGGAATATCTGGTTCTGTGCCTTCTCCAGTGCCACTTTGGATTGGGTGAGCCGCTTTTTCATCATCTCGAAGTGGTCGATCAGAAAGCCGATCTCGTCACTGCGGGCAGGAAGGGCGGATGCGTCACCGGAATCCAAATCAAATTTGTCAATCTCCCTGACCAGGTCTTTCAGTGATGTGAGCACCCTTCCGATGAAATAATAGAGCAATCCGATGGTGACGAACATGGCGATCACAGTGAGTCCAAGCAGTTGAAAAAAAGCGCTGCGAACTTTTTCCCGGATATTCGAGGCATCGAACCCCATCAGTACCGTACCCCAGCGCTTATCCCCGATCTGAAGGGGCTGAAGTATTTCGAGCATCCACCCGTGTTCCGGATGTTCGGAAATAGAGGTGAGCACCTCACGCGTCTGACTCACCGAAAGAATCTGCGGATCGTCCAGCTGCCGGCCGTAGCGCGACAGCTCGCTGTGGGCAATAATGCGGTGATTGATGTCCTGTATGGAGATGTATACGATCCCTTCCACATTGTCCCGGAAGTTCTGGACATGGCTGATGAGCAGATCATCCCTCGATCCCTGCTCCTGGTCGGCATGGATCATGGCCTCAATCACCGGAATGGAAAAGGCCGTGGCAATCGATTTGGTATTGTCCGTCTCCTGCTCAATGATCAGTGCCCGCCACTGGTGCAAAATGCCGATGGATATGATGATCATCAACAGGGAAACCACCACCCCGATGATGGAGAGCACCCGCAGTTTGATGCTTGACCGGAACCACTCTCTAAGCGTTTGGATAATGTGCGTCATGGTGCCGGCACCTCCAGGATTTGGCGCGCCAGCTGATCGTAATCGGTTGCCTGTGCCCGGATGAAGCCGTTACGAAACTCCGGGTCCCACTGAGAAACCAGGTCGGCATATTTTGGTTCGACGGGATCAATGTTCAGCAATGTACTGGTGATGGCAGCGGTAATGGCCGGATTGTGACCTGTGGAGACCACAACAGGTGAGCCCGGAACCGGGTCGGATCGCTTGATGATCCTGAGGCCCTGTTCCCGGAATTCATCCGCCACCCGGTCCTTGATGCTTCCGGCATCATAATTGCCCCTAAGAACTTCGTAGACTACACTGTGGTGGTGCCGGAAATGTTCGATTGAATACAGATCGCTCCCGATTATCCCGTTTTGAGAAAAGCCGGATTGCAGCAGCCAATTCCCGGAAAACGAATTCTCCGAGGGCAGCGCCAGTTTTCGACCCTTGAGCTGCGAGATCGAATGGATATCGGAATCCTCCTGCACGATGATCACGGATTGAAAAAAGGGCTGCCCGTTTTCATTCAGGGGCTTGAGGATGGGCTCAAGTCCGTGTTCCTCCCGCGAAGTGATATAGATATAGGAGCCGAGGAATGCCGCGTGGACCTTTCCACTGGCCAGCTGGGCAACCGTTTCCTCATAAGTGCGGCTGATGATCAGCTCAAAATGGTATTCCGTCTCATCGGAAAGATAATCCATAAGCGGCTGGTACCCCTG
>SKNL01000179.1 GCA_007120555.1 Balneolales bacterium | reverse complement strand
TGCCGAGGGACGCCACTGTTTCAGCAAGAGCAACCGAGGCTCCTCCGTGAAGCAGTCCGAATGGCTGTTTCACGGAATCCGTAACGGGCATGGTTGCCCTTACGGAACCGCGTCCAAGGTCAGTAATCTGGATGGAAAGCGCTTCGGTCAGTCCGGGGCGGCCTTCTTTTTTCAAGCGGCTCCAGTGCTCTTTCAATTCCGGTGCAATCTTCATGGTACCAGTCAGTGATCAGAGATGAACGTGCAGTCAGAAACTCAGAAATCCGGAAGCCCGGAAATTCAGAAACGTGTAGTTGAATCACCGTGGAGCCGGATGTTCCCTTCAATAACCGATACGGCCTCGCCGGCAATCTGGATCAGGTTCACTTTCTCGTCCTTGATCACCATGTTGACGTGCACGATACCGGGGCGGCCTATGTTATGTCCCTGGAGTGCCCGGAATGAGAAATGTTTTTTGCTGCTGGTATCCAGGAATCCGTTTTCCCATAGAAATGCGGCCATTGGACCATTGGCAGTGCCCGTAACGGGATCCTCGAAGATACCGAGTGATGGCGCAAAGAAGCGCATGACCCAGTCCTCTTCCAGATCGCCGGTGTCGGTCGTAACGACTGCAAAACCGTTAAGGTCGTGCCGCTCGTTGAGTTTTCTGAGCAGATGTTGATTCGGTTCCAGGGTTTCCAGGCTATCCAGGTTGCGTACGGGAACAAAGCAGAAACCCCCACCGGTGATTTGCGGTTTTACCTTTTGACTGAGTTCTATGTCCGCCAGGCCCAGCGCTCCGCACAGGTATCGGATGTCGCCGGGATAGGGGAAAAACCGGGGCGGTGGTATTGTAAACTTGATATAGGGACGCAGATCGAACCATTCCACATCGACCGTGAGGACCCCGACCCGGGTCTCCACCCGGAAGCTCTGGGGTTCATTTACTTCCAGATCAAACTGGCCTTCCTCGGCCAACACATGGAATGCGGCTATGGTGGCATGTCCACAGAGGTCGACCTCCTGCGTGGGGGTGAACCAGCGCAGTTTCAAGTCGTTTTTTTCACTCTCGGCGGGCAGAATGAATACGGTTTCGGAAACATTGATTTCGCTGGCAATATTCTGCATCTCGCTTCCCGTGAGCCGGCCCGCATCAGGTACCACACCAGCCGGATTGCCGGTAAAGGGTTTGCGTGTGAATGCGTCAACCTGACGAAAACGGACAATGGATGCTGCCATGACGGTTTGATGATGGATGTATGGTAATAATGGATGTGGCAATATGGCAAATGACGACTGACTGGTCGGGTCAGTTGATTTCGACCAGTTCCACGTCAAAAATCAAGGTAGCGTTGGGGGGTATGACCTGCCCGGCACCTTGCTCTCCGTAACCCAGTTCGGGGGGAATGACCAGCGTTCTTTTTTCACCCACGGACATATCCATCAGCCCCTCGTCCCAGCCGGGGATAACCTGACCCAGTCCAACCTGAAACGCGAATGTCTGATTTCTGAGCTGAGAGCTGTCAAACATGGTACCATCTTCCAGAAAACCCGAGTAGTGCACGGCGATCATATCTCCTTCTTCCGGTTTTTCATCGGTTCCTTCTTCGTGGATGTAGTACTGAAGGCCGCTATCCATGGTTTCCAGATCGGAGTGGTCAAACTCCCAGGGTGTTGGGGGCTTCATGATCGAAACCAGTTCAATGTCCATGTAGATGTTCTCACCGCCAGGAATAAAACCCGGCACACCTTCTTCACCAAATGCAAGATTCGGCGGGATTACCAGAGAGCGTTTTCCACCCTCGCGCATGCCGAGCATTCCCTCATCCCATCCCCTGATGGGAAGCTGGCCGGTTCCTACCTGGACAACGATGGGCTCTTCGCGTTCGAAAGTGGATTCAAATACCTGTCCATCCTCAAGTGTTCCCCTGAAATGGATCGTGAGAAAATCACCATCCTGAGCCTGGTCGCCGGATCCGACTTCTTCATCGGTAATTTCCAGCCCTTCATCCGTGATGGTCGTGCCGCCGCCGTTTCCGTTACAGTTCCAGAGGGCAAAAACAAGGAAAAATGCGGAGAGTGTAACTGTCAGTTGTTTCATGTATACGTCAATTATTTGTTTTGTTGTATCCTTCCAAGGATAGCAGATTTTATAACGATTTCATAGCCAAAAATGGCGTTGGGTACATAACGTCCGACTTGTAAAATGCTTGTCTTACTGTTCCCGGAAATGCCGGATGATGGCAGCCAGCTGATGAAGTTCGCCGATGCCAAAAATCGGTTTGCACCCCGTCCGGACGGATCGGATGAAGTGGGAGAGGAGGTGCCGTGCGGGATCTTTGAAGTCGAAGTGCATAAGCTCAGGAGTGTCCTGCTCCGCTCCGTCCAGCATCCACTTTTTGATGAGGTGTTCGTTGATCTGGCAAACGGCAGCCATCTTGCTGCCTGCAAGGAACCGGGAATGGCGGTTTTCAAGGCCAAACGGATTCAGGAAAATGGAGGATGTGGTCCCGTTGCTGAACCGCAGGTACAGCTGCTGCACGGGCGGGTTTTCCGTGGCTTTCCCGGATGGGATGTGGACATCACCCTCGAAACGGATCAGACGGCTTCGGCTCCATTCCAGGCAGAGCGACACTTCCTCAAGGAAAATGCGGTAGAGCGTAGTGACATCCGGTGTGTGCCGGGGTCCGGCCCATTCCCGGTGGATATGGATCTTGCCCGGGGGTGCGATGTGGTTGAACAGCCACTGAGTGGCGGGTGAGTAGTGAGCCCACATGGAGAACATGACAATAACCGAGGACTCCTCGGCCGCTTCGTGCCATCGCCGGATCTCGTCGGGGTCGGCAGGCAGGGGCGCCACCCACAAAATGTGAAAACCGCGTTTGAGAGCCGCAAGCAACTGTCCGGTGTCGGTTTCGCCGGAGGAGGCATCATTAAGGATGAGACAGGCGGCGACGTCGTCCAGAAGGCTGATGTCCCGGGCCATCACAACTTCATTAACTCCGGTTATGAACCGGAGATGCTGCTCCCACGTCATGGCCATGGGCTCGGGACCGATAATGCCGATTTTCATCCTTGTACAAGATCAGAATGGGTACTCATGACAAAGGTATTACCCTTGGACAAAGGTATTACCCTGAAAATCACCTTCCTGCTGTCTCTCACTGCAGTACGGTCATGAGCCTCGGTATGGCTGCCAATCGGTTTCAGATGGCCACACGGTTGTGTGGAGCGGATTCCGGCAGTGCGCACTCACCGCGGCATGATCACAGCAAGAATGAGATAAAATAGAACAAATGAGCCAATTCCGAAAATTGCAGCAAGTACGAATATGATGCGCACGAGGGTACTGTCCCAGCCAAGATATTCCGCGATACCGCCGCACACTCCGAGCAGCACTTTGTCTGTTGCCGATTTTGTGAGTCTTTTGGTCATTGCCATCGTCGTCTGATTGTGTTTCGGTTTGTTTGTTACTTTCTTACGCTTGTTGTGCGGAAATTGTTTCAATCGGTCCGTCCAAAGGCAAAGGCAGGGGTGGAATCCAAAGGCAAGGGCAGGGGTGGAACGATTGGCAGCTAACCGTACTTTTTCATTCTATGACCAATGCATGGTTGCTGCATCGATATTCCTGAATAATCAGTAAAAGCATCCCGTAACCCATGGACAAGAATACGCATCCTCCAGAACAAAGAAATGTAAACGTACTGACGAGCGATCATGTTTTTGATTTGCACAAGAGCGGTCTTTTAGAGGACAAAAACAGTCATGAGTTGGTATACATCCACCCGGATCAGCTCAATCTGGATGTGTTCCCGGAAAAACTTCTGGAT
>SKNL01000088.1 GCA_007120555.1 Balneolales bacterium | reverse complement strand
TATCGCTGATAATTGCAATGTGCATCGTGCTTACGGGAGCAGCCGTTCTGTCAATCCCTGTTGCCCAAGCAGCCGGGTCGCCCCTTGCTGAAATGCCGGGCACAGCCGGCTTGGCTGCGCTTGACATGCCATATGGAAAAATAAGCCATCCGGTTCCCTCACCTTCCAATCCCGATATTATCGCCTATACCAGGAAGGATGGAAACAGGCACTATCTGCATCTCTATCACGTGACCACCGGAGCGGACGAACAGATCGTCCACCAAACCCGCCGGGAACAGGAAATCCAGGGGCGTCTGCGATCCGTTCCGCGAAACCAGGTGGAAGTCTTCATGCGGAATGCGGACCTGCCGAAAGGTTATTTCGAGGGGGATTTTGTCTGGCGTCCCGGACTGGATCAGTTCGGATACCAGTGGTTTGCTTTCGTGGCCACCCAGGCCGGCAAAACCCAGCTGCACCTGGGCTACATCTCATCCGGCGAGAGCCTTCGCACCGTGGTATTTCCCATTTCTTTTGGCAATGTGGTTACCAACCCCGTTTTCTCACCCGATGGCAAAATGCTGGCCTTCTCGGCTGACGGACAGCTCTACATCGAACAGGATATCGCCCGGGTAATCCGGAAACGCGAATTCAGTTACATGCAGCCCCGGAGGATCACCGGCCACGCCAATGGCAGCTTTTTTCCGTCATGGTCGGCCGACGGCAGCATGATCGCCTATCAGGCCCGGCCTCATGAAGGCCGGCGAACCGGTTACGAAACCATTTTTGTCGTCAATGCGGCGGAATTGCCCGATGGGCGATTACCCAATGCCCATCGGGTGTCGTTAGATGAAGATGGGGCTATGAGCCACCACCGGCGGCCGTCCTGGGCTCCATCAGGACGCATCCTGGCCTGGTATGAGTACACAGAGCAGGCGGGAGAGGAAGCCGCTGGAGAGGCCGCCGCCCAACCCATCCGCACTGATGATGCCGATGTTAATGACGACACCGGAGATACCCCTGAGAAAACCTATCAGGCAAAAAATATCCGGCTGGTCCGGGTGGATTACGACCGAAACCGCAACGCATGGATCGGAATGTCACTGCAGCGTCCGGCAAGGCGCTACTTCGCCGAATCCGTCTATGCCTTCGAAAGAAACGCACCCCACTGGACCACCATCGAATACGACCGGCGTCCGGCAGACGGAATCCTGTGGGTCCGCTATGCCCCCGATCTGGAGCATCCGCTGCATTTCTCGCACCTCGATTACTACGCGGACAACCGCGCTGATTTCACATTCAACATCTTCAGCTTCAGCAACCGTTTCGAGTGGCTGGAACGCACTCGTCAGAACCGTTATCCCACCGCCATCCAGTCCGATGGACATGTCCGTTATGTCTACGTCGCTCAGGACGAGGACCGGCAGGTATTGAAAGTGGTGGACCGCCAGACAGCCACCATCCAACCGGTCATTCGCATGGAACGCAAAGAGGTGCCTGCGGTGATCCGAAGCGGCTTGTATCCCGGATGGGGACATTTCCATATCGGTGAAAACCGCCGGGGTGCCTGGCTGGCCGGTACGTTCACCGCCCTGGCAGGCGCCACAGCCACCAGCGCTGTAATCCGGTATCACAACGATGAATCCAAACCCGGGGACGCACTCCTTCTCTCACTGGGCACCGCTGCGGGCATTGCCTGGACATTCAGCCTCATTGATCTCAAACGTCAGTTTCCGTCGTATACGGAAGTTCCTGTCAACAGTACCTTTGAAGGATATCGCAGGGACGTCACCCATGTTCACGACCACGCCTATTATCATGTTCGCGGTCCGGTCAAGCGGGATGCCATACTGCTTTCGGCGCTCTATCCCGGACTCGGACAGATCTATATCGGAGAAAGAAACAGGGGCTACGTGCTTGGACTTGCCTTTACCGCACTGGCAGGTTCCACTATCGCAGGAGCGGCCTACAGATATCACTACCCCGGTCCGACACCCTCTGATGAGGTGCTCATCGGATTGGGTGCGGCTACCCTCGGAACCTGGATCTTCAGCCTCATCGATGTCCAGCAATCGTTCAACAACAACTTCTTTGCCTCGGCCGTCAGGGAGGATGGGGCACGAAACACATCGCAGGCTCTCGCCAGCCGAACGGAAATTGCCCTGACACCACGCATTGACTATTTGCGGATTGGTAATTACGCTTACAGAGAGTACGCCGCCATAGGGCTCTCACTCTCGTTCTGACCATCTTTTTTTTCCTGAACAATCCAAGACAACCAAGGGCCAACCCAGTACAATCCGGGGCCAATCCAGGGCCAATCCAGGATGCCGGGAATCAGTAAGACTGCCTGGAACCCGTCAGTAAGTCGCATTGCCCCACCGGATGCCGAACAGGATACCGGTGTGCCGGGTGAGTTCGCCAGCGTCCAGGCTCAGGGCAAGCGTCAGACGCAGATCGTCCAGGGGAGAGCCCGGATCGGAAGTGATCTGGCGGTTGAACCAGGGGAGACGTCCCGATAGCTCCAGCATGGTATGGTACTGCACGGGTTTGTCGGCAAACGGAGCATCAGGATTTACGATCCGGTTGAAGATGTCGATGTTGTCGTAGGTACCCTGATGCCGCGCCCGGGTCACCATCAGCCGGTAGCCTGTTAAAACCCGCCCCAGAGCCGCAACAGGGGCAGCATCCACATCCGCCAGCCCAAAAAGGTCACCCTCCAGGCCGATATGCCAGGCCTGCACCCGGTTGCTCACAAAACGGCGCCAGGTGAAGTCACCGTCGGGATAGTAAAACCGTCCCCGCGCCTGCTGCAGTAGCAGCGGGGTGCCCATGGTGAAATCGCGGTAGGTCCATCCGTTGCGGTAGACATAGTGGTTGTAGTACTGATCCCGTCCGCCGAAATTGTAGGGATAGTCCGCGTCAAAATAGGGTTCTTCAGGATCGTAAAACGGATCGTCGGGATTTTCGGGAGGATCTGTCGGTCCGGGCCCGCTCTGCCAGATGGTGCCCAGATATTCCACCAGGATGGTGCGTATCCACCGGTTTTCGCCGCTCCCGCCTGCACCGCCAGCAACACTGCCACCGGCACCATCATCGGCACCGCCGGTACCGCTGACGCTCGCAGTGCCGTTTCCAATACCCCTGCTGCCGATTCCACCGCCCGATCCGTCAGGGACGGACCCGCCCGGGCCGCTCGCGAGACGGCTGCCCGGACGGATGCGCAAGCCGTTCAGCCCGTCGCGGTTGTGATAGAACCGCATTCCGCTGCCATCCTCGAATAAGATCTGCCGGTAGGCATCCCACTCCATGCCGAAGAGCTCCCATCCAAGCCCGAACTCGATGACGCCGAGGTGATCCCCGATGGCATTGGCAACCCACTGGTGGAAATCGGCGGCCGATTCGTGGGAAGGATCGGCGCTTCGCCCTAACACCACGCGCAGGTAGTCTTCAAAACGTGCCGGGGCCGGCCCGAAATCCGGGTGGTCTCCGCCCCACATGGCAAAATGCGTGAATCCGCCCTGGAGGCGCACAGGCCAGTCGCTGCGGGTCCGCAGGAAGACCGCTTTCTCGTGCAGCCAGGGATCGGAGGTGAAGCGGTCATCATCCAGCCAGCCATGCGTGTAGAAGCCCCTGATCTCGAGGTGCCGGAATGTGAAAGGGATCGGGACGTAATGCGGGATGCCGGCCGTGATGCGCGGAAAAGGAGCATGGTTCGGACTCATGCCCATGGATCCTGTCGACAGCGGATCGTACGCGAAACCGGTGGTGTAGGATCGGCGTCCACCTGTCACCTGAAAGGGGCCATATTGCAGCTGCACGAAGGCCTCGTAAATGCGGGTTTC
>SKNL01000036.1 GCA_007120555.1 Balneolales bacterium | reverse complement strand
TGGCGTAGGATCTCGTAGCAGATCAGCGCCCCGCTGACCGAGGCGTTAAGTGATTCCACCCTGTTTTTCATGGGGATGTGCACCAGCATGTCGCAATGCTCCCGCGTCTTCTTGCGTATGCCTTTCTCCTCGCTTCCCAGGATTACGACGAGGGGCATGCGGTAGTCCTGCTGCCGGAAATCCAGGCTGCCTTCCATATCGGTTCCGCATATCCAGAACCCGGCATCCTTCAGTTTCAGCAGCGCCTGATTGAGATTGACCACGCGGATGACCGGCATGCGCAGTATGGTTCCGGCAGAGGCCTTCATAACACCGCCGGAAATCGTCGCCTGACGGTGTTTGGAGACCATGACCGCATCCACCCCGCAGGCAAGCGCGGTGCGCACCACCGCCCCGAAATTGTGCGGATCCTCGATTTCGTCCAGGGCCAGGATTACCGGCTTGCGTGAGATATCCGCATCCTCCAGCCAATCCTCAAGCTCGACATAGCTGGCCGGTGTGATGGCCGCCACAATGCCCTGGTCGTTGACGGGTCCGACCATGTCGGCCAGCTTCCTGCCGGGTACACGCTGCACCGGGATGCGGTTTTGGGATGCCAGCTGCTCCACATCCCGGACCGGCCTGCCCTGAAGCTGCTGCTTCAGATAGATCTTGCTGATGTGTTCAGGTTTGTGCTCCAGATATTCAAGCACGGCATTGCGCCCGTATATGTAACTGTCCGGCTCCATGGATCGATTTCCGGGATTTGAAAGTTATGGATATAGTTAGTACCGTTGAGTGTTGCAAGGCAGCAGACCGCAAGGATCAGCCGTCAACCCCAGAACAAGATAACCATACTGAAGCACGTACCAATGGCCGGAAAATCCAAAAACCATGGTCGTTACGGGAAACCGGGCATACCCGCATCCTCCAGGCTTGCCAGGGACGGAGGTTATGACATATTCCGGAGAAGACGCGTGCGTGACCTGACGTGTCATCAGGAAGACGGAAAGAATCGCGGATGGAAGGGTGTCCATCCGTTCCACACCGGCTTTGCCCTGCTGATGATCACCTTTGGCCTGTTGTCTGTCAGCCTGGTGATGCTGAACATGATTTCCAACCTGTGGTTCGCCTCGCTCGTGAGCATGAGCGGCAGCATGGCGGTCCTGGCAGGGGTGTGGATGCTGTACGATACCGTTAAGGAACGTAAAAGTGTTGACAATCTGGTCAGGGATGCGATCCTGCGTTCCCTGCGAGAGAAAAACTGATGCCGCCTGTGACATTCAGAAAGGAAGATATCGCCAGGATTGAGACCGTGCTTGATTATCACGTGGGCAAGGACCGCCAGGATAAGCCGAAAGATGAAGTGCTTCAGATACTGATGCATCGGAAAAAACGATTTTTCTACATCACCGCCATCAACATTCTCGCCCTCGTCTTTTTTGGCTACTGGTTCTTCAGCGGCATTACCGAACTTCCCACGTGGATTTTCTGGGTGCTGGCTGCCGTATTTGTGCTGAACCTTGCTTCCATTGCCTGGCAGAGAAAACAGATCGATGATGCCATGTCATATGTCGAGTCGGGCCAGGCTCCTGTCCGGGAGGATGCCTGATCAGTAAATTTTCATTTGATACCCCCGGGGAATCCTCCTATTTTGCTGCAACCTCTCACCAAGCTTGCACCTGAACGATGGAGCCGAAATATATTTTTGTTACCGGGGGAGTTACGTCCTCTCTCGGAAAGGGTATTATTTGTTCTTCCCTGGGACTGTTACTCGCTACCCGCGGCCTTCGGGTCACCATTCAGAAACTCGATCCCTACATCAACGTCGACCCGGGAACCATGAATCCCTACGAGCACGGGGAAGTCTACGTCACCGATGACGGCGCCGAGACGGATCTCGACCTGGGACACTACGAGCGGTTTCTGGGTATCCCCACTTCACAGGACAACAACGTCACCACGGGACGGATCTACTACGATGTGATCACAAAAGAGCGGCAGGGGGCCTACCTCGGACAGACCGTGCAGGTGATCCCGCACATCACCGACGAAATCAAGGCGCGCGTAAAAGCGATCGGTGATTCCGGAAAGTACGATATTGTGATTGTGGAAATCGGCGGGACCGTGGGCGATATCGAGGGCCTGCCCTACATTGAGGCGATGCGCCAGCTCCGCTACGATGTCGGCCGCCTGAATACTCTTTCCATACACCTCACCCTGGTTCCATACCTCAAGGCCGCCGGTGAGCTCAAGACAAAACCGACACAGCACTCGGTAAAGACCATCTATGAGCTTGGCATGCAGCCCGACATGCTTGTCTGTCGCGCCGAAGTCCCGCTCGACCACGGCATCCGCCGCAAAATCGCCCAGTTCTGCAACGTCGAAATTGAGGATGTGACCGCGTCCCTGGATGCGCGCTCCATCTACGAAGTTCCGCTGCTCATGAAAGAGGAAGGGCTGGACCAGAGGGTGATACGCAAGCTGCAGATACAGGCAGATGAACCGGATCTGACCAGCTGGATCCGCTTTGTGGATGCCGTATCCCATCCCGATCACCGAATCCGCATTGCATTGGTTGGCAAGTATGTCGACCACCAGGATGCGTACATGTCGATCGTGGAATCCTTCCGCCATGCCGGTGCCGTGAACAGCTGCGAAGTAGAGATTGTCTGGATTTCCTCGGATTATCTCAACGAGGAAAATTTGGAGTCGCAGCTCAATGGGGTGTCCGGTGTTCTGGTTGCCCCGGGTTTCGGCGGCAGGGGAATAGATGGCAAGCTTGCCGCCATTACCCATGCCAGAAAGCAGAAACTGCCGTTTTTAGGTATCTGTCTGGGCATGCAGTGTGCCGTGATAGAGTATGCCCGCAATGTCTGCGGGATGGATGGTGCCAACAGCACGGAATTTGATCCGGAGACCCCCCATCCGATAGTGGACCTGATGCTGGAGCAGAAAAATATCAATGACAAGGGCGGAACCATGAGACTGGGTGCCTATGACTGCTCGCTTGAGGAGAGATCCCATACGGCGAGGGCTTACGGTGAAAAACTCATAAGCGAACGGCACCGTCACCGCTATGAACTGAACAACAAGTACCGTGATGAGCTTGCATCGCATGGACTCCGCGTGACCGGGATAAATCCGGAACGCGATCTGGTCGAAATCGTCGAAGCAGAAGATCATCCCTGGTTTGTCGGCGTGCAGTTCCATCCAGAATTGAAGAGTACGGTCGAAAAACCCCACCCGCTCTTTGTGAACTTCGTAGCGGCTGCCCTGAAGTACGCCAATGAAAATCGCCTGGTGGAACATCTCCGGAGGGAAAGGCAGGAAAAACCGGTTTGACATGGCGGATGCAGGGTCTTTCAGAAATACGGTGAGAATCAGGGTGAACGGGTTGCTGGTACAGGACCGCTCGCTGCTGATGGTGCGCCTGATGTCACCGGTCGCAGGCCGGTTGATATGGATGCCGCCAGGCGGCGGAGTTCAGTTCGGTGAGACCATCACAGCAACGCTGCAGCGCGAGATGCTCGAGGAGACGGGGATACAGGTCACCCCTGGTCCGCTATGGTACCTCAATGAGGTCATTCACGAAGATGTCCACGCCATCGAATTCTATTTTCTATGCGAAAAAACGGGAGGGACACTGCGTACCGGCAGTGATCCCGAATATTCCGATGCCGATCAGATCATCAGGGATGTGTCGTTTCTGCCTTTGGAAGCCCTTGACGGGGACGATATCCATCCCGCATACCTGAGAAAAGGATTCGCTGAAGATCTGCAGAAGAAGCCGGTGCAGAGGCTGCCGAAATTCATCTGAGACACTAAGCTTGCCTGAGACACTAAGCTTGCCTGAG
>SKNL01000131.1 GCA_007120555.1 Balneolales bacterium | reverse complement strand
CTGACTCTGACCCGGAGACTGTGCCTGGCACTGATGCGGCAATGTTTTCCTGTTTGCCGCCTGACGGATGTGTTTGGCTTTCGAATCCAAATGCTGATCCGGCAACGAGAACAATCAGTGAGATCAACAGGGCAGGTCCGGCTGTCGGTGTATGGTACTTGCAGCTGTTCATTCTGATGGGTGTCCCTCTGGTTTTGTTTGCTGTTCGCTGTAAAAAAATAGTGCAGCCTGGAGCCGGGTAGCATGGAAGCCGGGGGACAGTCAAGAGGAGACCGTCAGAAAAAGACCCGGTTGCAGTACGGCACTCTGTCTGCTGACAATAAAATAGGTTTTTCCTGCGAAACCAGGAATGAAAATCCGGGCACAGTGTCAACCCGGACACAGTCATACTCCGGACAGGATATGGCTTTTCCATTGACTAAAAAAAGAACTATATTCTATACATTAAGAACTGATGAATTTCAGCAGGTGTCAGACATCAAGGTAACGATATGGCATACAGAAGAACCGAATATATGGAAAAGCGGGTGGCCCGCCGCAAGCAGCAGATCATAAAGGCGGCCGAGGAGCTTATCAGTGAGTTCGGTTACAAGGCGACAACCATGCAGGATGTGGCACTTAAGGCGGGCACATCGATCGGAAATGTCTATTTCTATTTTTCCAACAAGGACGAAATGGTCATGGAGGTGATCGATCATCTCTGCGATGAGATCTGGAACACGGGAGACCTGGAGAGGATGGACCTGAGTTCCTATCCGCACTATTCCATCGAGGCACTAGACGACTACCTGAAAATCACCGCCATTTTTGAAAAGAAACACTTTGCCAAAGCCATTCTTGGAGGGGCTACCTATCCGGGTTTCCGTGACCGCTTGATCCGTTTTTTTGAGGAGAAAGCCGTAAGACGATATGCCAAATATTCCGATTTCTATCAGGGCATTGACAGGGAGATGGCTTTTGCATGTCATTTTGGGTCGGTCATCAACGTCATGATGAAAGTACTGGAGGAGAAGCTCGACCGTACACCCCATGAGGTGGGCATGTTCCTGGCGCGTTGGAAACTGCAGGCACGGGGACTGCGTCAGGAGACCGTCAACAAGGCCCTCTCAGATCTCGAACAGCTCATACTGCAGATCGACCGGCTGAAAGACAGATCCTGATCCTGATGCCATGTGAACAGACATGTGCTGCCTGTTGGATAGAATATTATTCGAAAATCACTTGACATAAATAGAATTAAGTTCTATCTTTTTTGTGTTGATTTTACTTCTAAATCATAGTGCCCGGTAACGGATGCCGCACCCACGGCCATCACGACCCGGAAACCAACATAAACCCCACTACAAGGTCCTGCTTGGATGCAGGACCTTGTCTTTTTCCGGTCACCTGCCTTCCTGTCCCGGATAATGATTGCTGCCCGTGCCCAGGGCATACGGTGCCGATGCCAGCCCGGGCGGACTTCCTGGTTGACCACATTCCTGTTTTCCGATGCACCAACACCTTCCCACATCAATATTCCGCAGAGTTCGGGAAGCCGGTTAAGACAATCCGTCAGATCTTACGGGGAATTGTTTCGAAGACTGTATAAATGAAAAAAAAACAGTCATAAGAAATAAAAATAGAATAATATTCTATATATCTTGACAAGAATAGAATATAGTTCTAAATTTGAAGTGTTGACAATAAACCTCAAAATGACCGGCATTTCGCTGCCATCTCCGGCAGTGGAATACCGGGATCTGACCATAAACCCCACTACGGGATCCCGTTGGAAGGCGGGGTCCCGTTTTTATCCGTTGGAATTGGCTTGATGCCGTTCAGGTGCGTGCCGGCCAACAGGGGTGCTTGGGAGTCAATGCACTTCTGACAGGATGAACCCATAAAACAAATCTGAAGGAATGAATGTGATCACGATTGTCTTACTGGCCGGGCTGCTTGCAGGAGCGGGCCGTCCGGCCTTGTCCGACGCACAACCGGCGGCAACAAATCCTGCGGGAAATCAGCAGCAATGCACTCGTCCAACACTCAGCGAAGTGCTGGAGCGGTCCGTATCCCTAAGTCATACCCTGAAAGCGGGGAAGGCGGAGGCCGACAAGGCACGGTTTGACCGCCACATGATTTATCAAACGTATCTGCCCAACGTGAGGCTGGAGTCAAGTTTCCGTTCCCTGGACCAGCGCGTCCGGTTCCGGATGGACCCGCTGACCCTGCCATTCCCGGAGCCTCACGGCTTGCAGGTTTCCATCCCGCCGATCACGCTTCAGGAGCGAAATACATTCCGGGCCTCAGTGGAGGTGACCCAGGTCCTGTTCACGGGTTTCAAGGTGCCGAGAATGGGACAGGCGGCGTACCATGGCGAGCAGGCAGCACTGCATATGGTGGAGGCCGACAAGCAGGAGTTGCTTCTTGAGACGGCTGAGGCCTATGACGAGCTGGTGCTTGTAGAGGAGGCGCTCCGGGTGCTCGATCGTGCCGAACGCCGCCTGCAGGAAGAGCAGCGCGTTGCGGAGCGGGCCTTTGAAGAGGGGCTGATACCGGCTTATGACCTCACCCGGCTGCGCATCGCACGAAATGACCTGGAGAAGGAGCGGATCCGCAGGGAAGGAGACCGTGAACTGGCTGCCAGAAAGCTGGAGCACCTGAGCGGCATCTCCTGGAGAAAGTTTTTCGATCCTGCCCCTGTAGGCAACCGGGAGCGCGATCAGGCATCCGCATCCAGACCCACATCACCATCCGCATCCACGCTGCCGCAGGATACGGGCCTTGCGCTGATTGATGTGGTGCCGGATGATATTCCTCACTACACGCGTCCGGAGGTGCAGGCTCTGAAGGAAGCCGGAATGGCAGCCGATTATCAATACCGGGCAGGTCGGGCCGATTACTTCCCGCATGCGTACGCATTCCTGCGACAGGAGCTGTACGAAGACGATCTTTCGGTGCTGGAACCGGCCCGTGTGATGGGCGTAGGCCTGCGCTGGGAACTGTTCGACGGGTTCAACAGGTCCCGCCGCATCCAGAAGGCCGAACGGGACCGCGTGATTGCCAGGGAGCGCCTCGACGAAGTCGCTTCACTGGTGGAACTGGAACGGCGCCAGGCGGAGGTGCGTCTGTCGGTGGCGGAGAGGCAGCTTGAAGTGGCCGGGGAGACACTGACCGAGGCCGGAACATCCCTTCGCCTGTCCACACAGCGCTACCGGCTTGGCCTGGCGCCCGTTTCCGAGAAACTGGAGGCCGAAACCGGCTATCAGCGGGCGGAACTGGAGTGGCAGCAGGCCGTCTTCGAGCAGCGCAGGGCCGCAATGCAGCTGCTACGGGCGAACGGGCATCTGCACATCGAAACCATGGCGGGGTTGTGAACCGTGGTATGATGCGCCGTGAGCGGATTGGGCCGTGCCCGCTTGCCGCCCATGTCCATCGGGTCACCGGGCGAATACGAGGGAACAGAAATCAGAATCAGAATCAGAATCAGAATAACGGGAGGCATATCGTGAAAAAAAAACATCTTGTCATCATGGCACTGACGACCGTGATACTGCTCTCGGCCACTGTACTGGGAGTTCTTGCAGCCAGGCAGTACGCCGACAACCGGGAGGGACCGCCCGAGGGAAAAGTGAAACTGGAATCGGTATATCTGTCGCCCAAAGTGGCCGGCCGCATCCTGGAGGTCCGGGTTGAGGAAGGCGACAAAGTCCGTCCGGGTGACACGCTGGCCGTCATCGACACACCCGAGATTGCGGCCCGGCTCGATCAGGCGCGCGGGGCCGTGGCTTCGGCCCGGGCGCAGTATGAGATGGCCGGGAACGGGGCCACGGACTTTGATCGCCGGCGCGTCCGGGCGCAGCG
>SKNL01000133.1 GCA_007120555.1 Balneolales bacterium | reverse complement strand
TAAGCAGGGCGCCGAGGTCCTTATCAATATTTCAGCCTCGCCCTTCACGCGCCGCAAACCCGAGATGCGCGAGGATATGCTGCAGCGTCACGCCAGAAGGCTCGGCATTCCGCTGATCTACTCGAACCAGATCGGGGCCAATACCGAACTGGTGTTTGACGGTATCAGCTCGGTGATTTCGGCGGATGGCGAGGTGCTGATGCGACTGGCAACGCTTGAAGAAGACCGGGGCGATATCCGCTGGCCGGAATCGGGTCCGCCGGAGCCCGCAGGCACGACGCGCACGACAGACCCGGCCCAACCGGCAGGCACGACCCGCCTGTTGAAACCGTTCCCCGGAACCGAAGAGCGGATTTTCAAGGCATTGGTCCTTGGCTTGCGTGACTATGTGTCAAAAAGCGGCATGCCCGGCCGCGTTGTGCTGGGCCTGAGCGGCGGGATCGATTCGGCGCTGACCGCCGTAATAGCAAAAGAAGCCCTTGGTCCGGAACAGGTACTCGGAATTACCATGCCCTCCCAGTATTCAACCGAGGGAAGTATCACCGATTCGGAAATACTTGCTGGGAATATTGGAATCCGGCTTTACAATCTGCCCATAAAAACCATTTACGATTCATTCCTTGAAGCGCTTGCGCCTGTTTTTGGGGACGCGGAATTCGATGTAACGGAGGAGAACATCCAGAGCCGGAGCAGGGGTGCCCTGCTGATGGCCGTATCCAACAAATTCGGTCATATGCTGCTCAATACCGGCAACAAATCGGAATTGGCGGTCGGCTACTGCACGCTGTACGGGGATATGGCCGGGGGCCTTTCCATCCTTTCGGATGTCTATAAAACCGAGGTTTTCCGGATTTCGCGCTGGTTGAATGCATCATACTATCAAAAAGAGGTTATTCCCCGGAGCACGATTGAGAAGCCGCCGAGCGCCGAATTGCGTCCGGATCAGAAAGACACCGACTCCCTCCCTGATTATCACATACTTGATGGCATCCTCAAGGCCTATATTGAAGATCTGCGTCCGGTGGAGGCCATTATCGAAGTGGGTTATTCCGCAGTTCAGGTACGCGATGTGATCAGGATGGTGGATCGGAATGAGTACAAGAGAAGACAGGCGGCACCGGGGTTGCGGGTCAGCTCCAAGGCATTCGGGTTTGGCCGTCGGCTGCCCATTGTTCAGCGCTGGACGGAAATGGGGTAAATGCTATAAATTCTTTCGATTGTCACAGTTTTGCTGTAATTTAGCCCGATGTATCCGGCAGCATTGCATCTGCTGTCTTCGCTTCCATCATTACAGTCATTCATCCGGGTCCCATAACGCAGAATATCATGATTTTCAGAGTACTGCTGACAGTGTTTTCTGTCACCCTTATCTCCGGGCCCGTCCTGGCCCAGGAGCGTGCAAAGAGTATCGAACTCCAAACGGTGCAACCACTTATGTTGCATGTGGACCGTGCGGATCTTGCGCAAACGACCGTTTTGGATCGACTTGAGCCGCATTTGTTTCCCCCGGAGCGCGAAGAGATGCTGGATGAAACAAATGGGAGCACGCAACTGCCGTCAGAGCTGCTCCAGCGGCTGGCGTACATCTACCGGGTCCACCTGCTCTCCCTGGAAGCACAGATCAATACCGATCCGGTATCAGCCGAGGACTACATCACCGATGCGCTTCATGCCATCCAGACACTGCTGGATGATCATCCTGAGATTCGCAACAGCCGCCAGTTTGCCGAACTGTACCGTACGGTTATGACCGAATACCAGGAATTCTATGGTATTACGGATTCCATTGTTGATGTGCAGGGAGAAATATTCCAGGTCCACCGCGAACTGATGATGGCTGAACAGGAGGACTGGTTCGAGAAACAGATGTTCGTGCTGCCGGAAGATCTTGAGATTGGAAAAACACAGGTTCCGCTGATCCGCAACCAGCAGGTAAACAATCACATTGCCTACCTGACGGTGCGCCGACCGGAGATCATGGAGCGCTGGCTCGAACGCTCGGCCCGCTACTTTCCGATGATGAGGGAGATATTCAGGGAAGAGAATGTGCCGGAAGAACTTGTGCACCTCGCCATGATAGAAAGCGGACTGGTGCCCACTGCGCGCTCCCACGCCCGTGCTGTTGGAATGTGGCAGTTCATTTATGCCACCGGTTCCGTATACGGATTGGAAGTGAACTGGTGGGTCGACGAGCGACGCGACCCGGTGAAAGCGACCCGCGCCGCCGCCCGCCATCTGCGCGACCTGCACGAATACTGGAACGGCGACTGGCATCTGGCGCTCGCAAACTATAACGTCAGCACCAGGCGGATGCTCAGCTCGGTCCGAAGCGCCGGGGGAGTCCGCAATTATTGGGAAATCTATCCCTTCCTTCCCAGGGAAACACGAGGGTATGTTCCGGGCTTTATAGCCGCAACACTGGTAGCGATGAATCCCGAGGATTTTGGATTTGAAAAACACTATGATGTTGAACCCTATGAGTATGACATTGTTGAAATCGAGGGTTCGGTGGATCTGAGCATCCTTGCCGAGTGCGCCGGGATCACCACACAGGCAATGCGTTATCTGAATCCGGAACTGCTTCGGTGGGCAACCCCGCCGGGTGATAATCCCTATCCGCTGAAAATACCGAAAGGATCGAAAGAGGCTTTCATGCAGGCTTACAAGGAGATCCCGGAGGAGAAACGGATGAACAATATCGTGATTCACAGTGTAAAAAGGGGCGAGACCCTTGGTGTGATCGCGAACAGATACGGGACAACAGTGCGTGCACTATACCAGGCAAATGAAGGCCTCAGCAGCATCATTCATCCAGGACAGGAGCTTGTGATACCGGTACCCGGGGGAAGCAACATAGCGATTCGCTCCGATGAACCCTCACGGGCCCAGACAGCACGGCTGCGTGCGGCATCCCAGGCACCCACAGCCAATCAGCCGGCCAATTCGGCGCCCGTCACCTACGTGGTGAAATCCGGCGACACGGTCGGCCATATTGCAGAATGGTTTGACACCCAGGCGTGGCGTGTGCGGTCATGGAACAACATCGGCAACCTGATCCGTCCCGGCCAGCGCCTGACCATCTATGTGCCGGCACACCTGCGCGACCAGTATGCCCAGCTCAACAACATGAACCGGGCTGAGCGCAACAGCTTTTCCGCATCCACCGCCTCCGCCAGGGTGGCGGTCAGCGGTGACGGCGACTACCGGATCTACACCGTGCGACCAAACGACAATCTTTCCGTGATTGCCCGCAGTTTCAACACAAGTGTCCAGGCCATTCAGAGCCTGAACAACCTTCAGTCAACAAGAATCTATGCAGGACAGACGTTACGGATTCCTAACTGATGTTCGTTTCGCTTCAAAATGATGCCTGTCTTTGACTCATATGCGTTTTAGTTCCCGTACTGTTCTTATCATGCTGATTGTGGCAGGTATTGCTGCCACAGGTTTCATTCTGCGTCCCGATCCGTATTTTCTCATCCAGAAAAACTTCAGGATCTTCAGCGAAGTCTATGAGAATGTCTCCGGTTCGTACATTGAAGAGGTTGATCCGGAGAAGCTGATCCGGAGTGGCATCGATGCCATGCTCAATGAGCTGGATCCGTACACCGTATTGATAGACGAGGCAGGAAGCAGGCAAATGGATATCGTCACAACCGGCCAGTATGCCGGGGTTGGACTGGAAGTCGGTGCCCGCGGAGGACAGCTTGTCGTTATAGCACCGATTGAGGGCTACTCTGCCGAACGGCGTGGCGTCCGCGCAGGGGACATCTTAAAAAATGTGGATGGCATTGATGTCACAAAAATGACAACGGAGGACCTTCAGAGCCTGCTCCGGGGCGATCCGGGAACCATGGTGGTCATCACCATCCGCCGGTACGGTATTGAGGAGTTGCTCGAATTTGAACTGACCCGGGAGACCATAGAGGTCAAAAACGTGACCTATTACGGGATGCTGGACTCCGACTCCCGTGTTGGCTATATCCTGTTGCGAAGATTCGCACAGAACGCGGCCGAGGAAGTCCGGGAGGCCATACTGGATATGCAGGGAGACCAGCCGCTGGACGGACTTGTCCTGGATCTTCGGAATAATCCAGGCGGATTGCTGGATGAAGCCGTCAAGATCATAGACAAGTTTGTCCCGCCCGGTGAGCAGGTCGTGTGGACCGAAGGACGTATGTCCCGAGCCAACCAGCAGTACGAGACATCTGAAAAACCGGTTTATCCGGACGGATCGCTCGTGGTGCTCCAGAACAGCGGCAGCGCCAGTGCCTCTGAAATCGTAAGCGGGGCATTGCAGGATCTGGATCGTGCCGTAGTGATAGGAGAACGGAGTTTCGGGAAAGGGCTGGTGCAGATTGTCCAGCCGCTCTCCTACAACATGTCCCTGAAAATGACTACTTCCAAGTACTACATTCCCAGCGGTCGTTCTATTCAGTCCACACCGTACCTCACCAGCGAGGAAGCAATGGCCATGCAGGAGGTTCCGGATTCGCTCCGGACACGGTACAGCACCCGCAGCGGCCGTACTGTTTTCGAGGGAATCGGCATAGAACCGGATTTAATCGTGCCACAGCGATCACACAGCATGCTGGAAATTGCCCTCTTGCAGAACAGTCACTATTTCTTCTTTGCCAATGAATACACTGCCGGATTGGATGAACTGGATCCGGATTTGGGGCCGGCTGATTACTATGAGCTTTTCCGTAAGTATCTGGAAGAGCAGGGATTCGGGTATACGACCCGTGCCGAACGCCATCTTGAACGATTTATGGAATCCCTTGATCCGGATGTTATGGAAATCTCAGCCGATCGCATGGATGCCATGAAGGAGCTTGTGGCGCTGGAGAAGAAGCGGGAAGAGGAACGGTATTCGGAACATATCAAAAGAGAACTCTATCTCGAGCTGATTTCCCGGTTCAATGGCAGCCGCGCACGGATGAAAGAACATTTGAAAACCGATGATGCGGCACGCAAAAGCGTCGCCATCATTGAAAACCGGGAAAGATATCTTTCCATACTGGAACCCTGAGAAACAGTGCTGAAAGCTGATTTACATATCCATACAACGGCATCGGACGGGAAATTGACCCCGGCTCAGGTGGTGTCACAGGCACTCGAGACCGATCTGGATATCATTGCCATCACCGACCATGATACCCTTGCAGGGATCGAAGAGGCCAGAAGGGCCGCTGAGGGGACGCGTCTCCGTGTAGTGGCCGGTGTGGAGATCAGCACGCTTTACCAAGGACGTGAATGCCATATGCTTGCATATGCCTTTGAAGATGCGACCCTGCTCGACAAGCTTCTTGCGGATCAGAAAAAAAGAAGAAGGGATCGTGCACGGAACATCATCCGTAAACTTAACGCCATGGGATTCAACATCAACTATGATGAGGTCCTGGGTGAAGCCGGACGGGCATCAATCGGGCGCCCGCATATAGCCCGCGTCATGATAAAAAAGGGATATGCAGCTGACACACAGGAAGTATTCGTCCGCTATCTGGGCAATGAATCCGGCGCATATCATAAAGTCGATTATCCGGACGCTGCGGATGTCATCGATAACATCCACCTTGCCGGAGGGATTGCGATACTCGCCCATCCCGGAAACGCCTATAATTTCATTGAAATTAAAGAACTGAAGGAGAGCGGGCTGGATGGCTTGGAGTGTTATCACTCATCGCATACAAGTGTCCACAAACGGCGCTATCTGACCTACTGTGAGAGCCATGGCCTGATTGCTACCGGAGGATCCGATTTTCATGGCACCGTGCAGGATTATTACCAGTTCGGGGTGCTTCATATTCCCCTTGAGCCGGACTCGCCGCTGCTCAGATATTCCAGCAACGGAGTTCATGACCAAACAGAAACATATCCACAAACACTATGCAAGTGAACAAGATAGAAGGTACTTTCAACGTTACAGGTGTCAAAGTCGGAATCGTCGTATCCCGATGGAACAGTTTTATTACCGAACGGCTCCTGGAGGGCGCGATTGACATGTTGAAACGCCACGGGGTTGATGAATCGCAGATAGATGTCGTATATTGCCCCGGTTCTTTTGAAATTCCCCTGGTCACATCCAGGCTGGCCGAAAAAGGCAAGCATGATGCGATTATTTGCCTTGGGGTGGTTATCCGCGGATCCACCCCGCATTTTGATTTCGTAGCCGGATCCGCGAGCAGAGGAATTTCCGATGTCATGCTGAAGTACCAGATTCCCGTTGGATTCGGAGTTTTGACCACAGATTCCATTGAGCAGGCCATAGAACGGGCAGGTACAAAAGCCGGCAACAAAGGCGGTGAAGCAGCAATGACCGCACTCGAAATGATTTCGCTTTCCGGGCAAATTGATTCTATGTAAGACCGGAACAGCATTCGCAATACCGTTTGATAACACATTATTAACCGTTTTTTTCTTTGAATATCGAAGAGCCTACAACACAACAGCAATCCCCTGAAGACAAGGAGAAACAGGAATTTCTCCGGAACAGGGGCGAGATCCCCTGCCATATCGCCGTCATCATGGATGGAAACGGCAGATGGGCGAAAAGCCGGGGAAGCGTCCGTATTGCCGGCCATAAAGCCGGGGTGGATTCTGTGAAGGATATCGTGGAAGCTTGCGGGCAGCTGGGAATCCGGCATCTGACTCTGTACGCTTTTTCAACCGAAAACTGGGGGCGTCCAAAGGGTGAGATAAGCGGTCTGATGAAACTGCTCGTTCAGTCATTGCGATCGGAAACCCGAAAACTCCACGAAAATGATATTAAACTGACATCCATCGGGGAAATCGACCGTCTTCCGCCGACTTGCCGGCATGAACTCGAAGAGGCCATTTCACTTACCGCCGATAACAAGCGGATGGAATTGTGCCTGGCGCTCAGCTACTCCGGCAGATGGGATATCCGTCAGGCCGTGAGCCGGATATCCCAGAAAGTCAAGGATGGTGCCCTGTGTCCAGATGAGATCACCAACGAAACCATAGCAGACCATCTTGCCACAGCCCATATCCCCGACCCCGATCTGATCGTCAGGACCAGCGGCGAATTCCGGTTGAGTAACTTCCTGCTCTGGCAATCAGCCTACTCCGAACTCTATGTCACCAAAACATACTGGCCGGATTTCCGCAGGAAGGAACTGTACCAGGCCGTTGAATCCTATCAAAACAGAGAGCGTCGATTTGGCAAGGTTTCCTCTCATGTTGAACTCGAGGAATCACCTTTAGCCATCAGATAATAAAATACCAGCAATCAGAAATAAAGATTTTGACAAGACGTTCTTATACCGTGTTTTCCATGCTCCGCACCATATTATTCTCCGTTGCAACTGCAACCCTCCTCAGCTTTTTAGCTGTATCCACGCTCCATGCGCAGTCTGCCCCAGATACGCCGGAAGAGAAGCCCGTTTTCCGACCGGAAAACCCGATGGAATTGCAGCCAAGGCTCTTTGAGCTGATTGAAGTCACTGCTACCGGGAGCCAATTTTACAGCCAAACCTTCATCGTAAACGCAACCAACCTGACCGTTGGAGACAATATCCGGATTCCCGGTGACGAAATTTCCCAGGCTGTCAAAAGACTGTATAACACGGGCCTGTTTTCCGATGTCAAAATCTACAAGCGTGAGGTGGGACGGGATGGAATAATCCTGGATATAGAAGTGACGGAACAGCCGCGACTGGAACGATACACCATAGAGGGCGTACGGCGTTCTCAAAGAAGGGATCTGGAAAGAAAGATTCCGCTGTCACGGGGGTTTGCAGTCACCGAATCCGCGAAAGCACAATCCGAAAAAACCATACTCAGGTACTTTGAAAACCGCGGTTATCGTGGAACAACAGTTGAGACGGAGGCTTCCGAAACCGATACGCTGCGCAACCGCGTCTCGCTCACCTTCCATGTAGAAAGGGGAGAACGGATCCAGATACGGACCATCGAATTTGAAGGAAATGAAAGTTTCTCCGACCGCAGACTCCGCAGAAACATTGGGGATGTCAAGCGGGACAGGTGGTGGCGGGTCTTCAGCCGGCAGACCTACAACAACGAAGAATTTGCAGAAGGAAAGGAAGAATTGCTGGCGTTTTACCGTGAAAACGGATTCCTCGATGCCAGGATTACCGAAGACTCGGTCTTTGTGTACTCCCGAAGAAGGGACAAACAGTCCATCGGCGTCTATCTCAATATCGATGAAGGACCGCAGTACCGGGTCAGGAACATCGAATGGGAGGGAAATACCGTTTACACCGGCGAACAGCTATCGGCAGCACTCGATATGGCCACCGGTGATGTCTTCAATGAAAGAAAGTTTGAAGAAAATCTCAGGCAGAACCGGCATGAAACCGATGTCACGAGCATGTACCACAATATCGGGTACCTCTTTTTCAATGTGCAGCCCGAATTTGAGCGGGTGGATGGGGATTCTCTGGACATCACCCTGTTCATGATCGAAGATGATATCGCCACAGTGCGCATGGTAGAGTTCATGGGCAACACCAAAACCCATGACGATGTGGTCCGGCGTACCCTGAGGAACCTGCCCGGCTCCAGATACAACCGCTCGGCGATCATCCGTTCCATCCGCGAACTTGCTCAGCTTGGCTATTTCAATCCGGAAGCCATTCAGCCCGACCTTGACGTTGACTACGAGGATAAGGAAGTGGATATCATCTACTATCTGGATGAGTCCATGAGTACCGACAACTTCGAGTTTTCCGGCGGGTATGGCGGCCGCCAGTTCGGACTCATCCTGGCTGCAAGGGTCAATTTCAACAACTTTTCTGCACGGAATATCTTTAATGGCTCTGCCTGGCGCCCCCTGCCCAGCGGTGACGGACAGCGGCTCTCCATGGGTGTGCAGCTGACAGGCCGCGGCTATCAGCATTTCAGTTTCGGCTTCCAGGAACCCTGGTTCCTGGGCAGGCCCAATTCGTTTGGCATCAATCTCTCCTACAGCCTCTTCTCGGGTGGAACGGGGACATTCTTCGGATCCTCGACAACCCGGCAGGAGATGTTTTCTGGTTCCATTGCCTACGGCAGACGGTTGAACTGGCCGGATGACTATTTCCGCCATGTCACACGGCTGCGCTATCAGTACTTTGATGTGACCGGATTCGAAAGATTGCTCGGCGGCCAGGCAAGCATTATATCCATTTCCCAGGAATTGCAGCGCAACTCAACGGACAATCCGATATCCCCGAATGTGGGATCACGCTTCTCCATCAGCGGAGAGGCCGCTCCAAATTTGCCGGGTTTCTCCCAGTATTTCAAATTGGGGATGGATTATCAGTATCACATTCCTGTTGTTGGCAAGCTTGTTGCAACATACGGCATGGAGTTTGGTTACATGAGCTGGTTCTCCAAATCAAACAGAAGCCAGTTCCAGCGATTCTATCTTGGTGGCACCCCGTTGCAGCAGCAACAGGTATTTACCAGGGAGAATATCGATATGAGAGGGTATCCCGGTGGCTTTGAAGGCTCCATCTCACCGTACCGCGATGGGGAAGAGATTGGCGGAACCGTATATAACAAATATATGGCGGAACTCAGATATCCCCTTGTCAGTACCGAGCAGGTACAGCTTATCCCATACGCATTTGTCGAAGCTGGAAATGCGTTCCTCGGATACAAGGAATTTGATCCGTTCAACGTCAAGCGCACCGCAGGTTTCGGCGCACGTATTTTCATGCCTATTCTCGGTCTCATTGACCTGAGTTACGGCTACCGCTTCGATGGTCTCGAAACACCCGGTGTGAACGCCAATGAATGGCAGTTCCTGTTCAACATTGGAGCCCCGTTCTGATCATGAAAAAACTTTTGCCCATCCTCATCCTTCCAGTTGCGGTTGCCTTTTTTACGGCGCCCTCCGCAACCGCGCAGCAGAAAATCGGATATATCGATTCCGATGTCATCATGCGTGAAATACCGGAGTATACGGGAATCCGGCAACGGCTGGAGACGATTGCACAGAACTGGAAACAGGAAATTGATGAAATGCAGGTGGAGATCGAACGCCTGCGGCAGGATTTTGAGGCGCGCGAAATCCTTTTCACACCGGATATCAGAAGACAGCGCCAGCAGGAAATCGATCAGAAGATCCGTGAACGGGAACAGTATATTAACCGGCGTTTTGGTCCCGATGGCGACTATTTCAGACAGCAGGAAGAACTGCTTGAACCACTGCAGCAGCGCATCCTTGAAGCAGTCATAAAAGTAGCGGAAAGAGAAAGTTTTGATCACGTTTTTGACCGGGCAGGAGACTATTTGTTCCTCTATTCGCGCAGACGCTGGGATATCAGCCGTGATGTGCTGCAGGAAATGGGGATTTTCCTTGATGATGATTCGCTTTAATTCCGACCGGCACAATTATTGGGTATGGACTTTCGTATTCTTATATGACGTTTTGCAAAAGCACTTGTATTCACCTTATCTTATCAGACTTTTTACGTTAACTGCAAACACATTATGATGAAGTATTTCACAACAACCATTATTCTTCTGTTTGGACTTACTCTTGCTGCAAGCGCTCAGATGAGGGTGGGTTACATGGATCCGCAAGTGGTTTTAGACAACCTCCCCGAAAAAGAGGCCATTGAACGACAGCTTAACAGGTTTCTGGACAGCAGAGAATCAGAATTTGAAGAAAAAGCTATAGAGCTCCAGAATATGCTGGCAAGATTCCAGCAAGAAGCCCCAAATCTTTCTGAACAGGAAACCAGACGCCGGCAGCAGGAACTGCAAACCCGGGACCGGGAACTGGAAGAGTTTCAAATGAGAGTGCAACGGGAACTGGAACAGCGCCAGGCCGAACTGTTAGGCCCCATATTGCAGGAAATGAATATCGTTATCGAGTCCCTTGCCGCAGAAATGAATCTGGACTATGTCCTCAATGAAGCAACAAGCGAAGGAGAAATGTTCCTTCTGTTCATTTCGGACGATGGCAAGGAGAATCTCAACCTGACCGACAAGGTCATCGCAAGAATGTTACAATAACCATTAAGCAGACATACCATTACAATGAAAAAAGCTTGGATTATTCTCGGATGTTTCCTTTTTATCGGATTTGCCCTTCCTGTTGAAAAAACTCAGGCCCAGGAGCAGAACGAACTGACGATCGGCTATGTCGATCCGCAAACAATCATGAGAAGCATGCCTGAGATGGCTGCCATAGAGCGCCGCCTTCAGAACTTCATCGATCGCAAACGGCAGGAGTTTGCAGAAAAAGAAGCCACCTTCCGCAGGGAAGTGGAGGAATATCAACAGAAAATGGCTGTCATTTCCGATGAGGCAAGACGCCGTGAAGAAGAACGGCTTGCCTCCCTCAATCTTGAACTCCAGGAATTTCAGCAGAATTTCCAGCAGGAAATACAGGAACGTCAGTTTGAACTGATCGAACCTCTGCTTGACAAAATACAGGGAGCCATTGAAGCCGTCGCCAAGGAGCGAAATCTGACGTTTGTTCTCAATACCATGACAAACAATGGGGATTTTATCATCCTTTACGCTTCTGAAAGAGCCCAGCGCGACTATGACATCACCGATGAAGTCATGCAACGACTGGACCTGATGTAACAGGTACACCCCAATTTATAGCCGGATGCACACATCCTCCGGGAATCATTCCGATCCCCTGCTTCTGGAAAAAAAACTCTGGAATGAGGGTTTCCAAAGGGTAATGGGACTGGATGAGGTTGGACGAGGCTGCCTGGCGGGACCGGTAGTAGCTGCAGGAGTTATACTGGATCCTGATGCAGAGATCCCCGGAATCGCCGACAGCAAAACACTCAAGGCCGCCAGGCGCAGGGAGATTGCCGGACATATAAAGGAAAAAAGCATTTGCTGGACCATCGCCTTGTGTGACCGGGAGGAGATTGACACACTGAATATCCTGAAGGCATCCCTGCGTGCAATGGAAAAGTGTGTCAACCAGACGGATCCACCGCCGGATTATCTGCTGATCGACGGCAACCGTGAAATCCCCTCCCTGTTCATGCCGTCTCTTACAGTGATCAAGGGAGACAGCCTCAGTTACAGTATCGGCGCTGCATCCATCCTGGCAAAAGTGTACCGGGATGAATACATGACTGTTTTGCATCGGGAATACCCGGAGTTCGGATGGGACAGGAACGTGGGGTATCCGACAATATCCCACTATGAGGCGCTGAGCAAATTCGGGATTACCCCCTATCATCGCACTACGTTCCGGCTTGGGACTGACCGGATATATCATCACAGGGATGGTTTGCAGCCGCCCATACCCTGAAATAAAAGTACAGGTCGCGCAAGACCAGAAAGGCAAGAACCAGAGAGGCAAGAACCAGAGAGGCAAGAACCAGAGAGGCAAGAACCAGAGAGGCAAGAAGAAATGGCGAGGTCGATGGCCCGAAACCGCACGGGATAGAACTGTTGTCCGGGCTATGTATCATGCAAGGGATGTTCAAGAGTAGATGCTGAATTCCCGTTTGAAGAAATGGAAGTTGATACAAATAGCCAGCATGATGGAATAGGAGAGAAAGGCAGACCCACCGTAGCTTACAAAAGGAAGTGGAAGGCCGATGACGGGAAAGAGCCCCATGGCACTGCCCAGATTGATAAGAAGGTGGACGAAAAAGGTCATAGCAACACCAACGATAACAAGCTGGGCAAACGGATGCCGGTGTTCTCCAGCATTGCTGAGCAGACGCAGCAGCAGGATGGTGAAAACGAGCAGCAGCAAACCGGCACCGATAAAACCGAACTCTTCTGCAATCACCGGGAATATGAAGTCAGTCCATTGCTCGGGAAGGAAGCGCAACTGAGTCTGCGTGCCCTCAAGAAAGCCCTTGCCCCAAAATCCACCCGAGCCGATAGCCGTCTTGGCCTGAAGCACATTCCAGCCTGCACCTTGCGGGTCGAGGGCCGGATTGACAAATGCCTCGATCCGTGACTGTTGGTGCGGTTTGAGGATCTGATACAGGGCCACCTGAACCCCGACGACCACCAGATTGCCCACAATGAAAGCAGAACCGGTCAGCCAGGGTCTCTTTTGAATGAAAAAGACAGCGATTGTAAGCACAATTGTTGCTGCAACCCCAAGCTGCCAGTTGATAACCGCAAAATACGCGACAATAGCAGGAGAGATCAGAAAGAGAGAAATCCCGTAAGGCAATCCGGACCAGAAAAGCATGACGGGGATGAGGGCAAGCAGGACCAACGCGGTTCCGGTATCATTCTGCAGGATGATGATAATGGCCGGAATAGTCATCAGTACAACAGCAACGAGGGCTGATCCGATATGTTCAGCCGAAATATCCCGCCTGCTCGTCAGGTAGTTGGCTACGGCAAGAATGGTTGCCAGTTTCAGCATTTCACTGATCTGGAAACGCAGTCCGCCAACCACCAGCCATCGGCGGGCACCACCGGCTTCCACTCCCCAAATCACAGTTGCAATTGCCAGGATGATACAGATTACATACAACGCATACGAAATCTGCTGGAAAGTGCGTGGATTGGTGAACTGTATGGTTGCCAGTGCAATAATGGAGATTCCAATCCAGGCGACCTGGTTAAGGAAGTTGCCCTGGATGTAAG
>SKNL01000130.1 GCA_007120555.1 Balneolales bacterium | reverse complement strand
GTCATTCGCTCCGGGTCACTCCCTGCGGAACGTAATGGCTCCTGTCCTGGGTGCTTCAAGGGTGAACTTGTGGATGCGATCATCGCTGTTGCGTTCAAATCGGATATCCCACCGGTCCACCCGGAATCGGTCTTCGGCGGACCAGACCAGCCGTTGCTGATCGTCCTGCGGGTCGCCGTTCATACGTTTCAGGTACAGGTCCCCATCCTCCAAGATGACGGAGAAGGTGACACCAAGCGACTCGCTGGTGTACTCACCGGCAAACTCTTCGAAAATTTCTGCGAATATGTGACGCAGGTAGAGGTCGGCGACCTGGCGTGAATAGGCGGCCGGACTGATATCGCTTTGATTGCAGAACACGATGATGGCCAGATTTAAATCCCTGAAATGCATGTAATTTGAACGAAATCCCATGTAGCTTCCTCCGTGACCGATGGTGACAAGGTCGCGGTACACGCCGTGCCGCAGCCCTGTTCCGTAGTTGATGGAATCCCGGCGGGTGGTAAAACCGGGGCGGGACATGACTTCGGTGAAATTGTCCAGATGCGACCGGTTTTCGATGAAGTTGGCATCCCACAGGACGAAATCATTGATGGTGGTGAAGAGGCCGCGCGCGCCGACGCGTTCCATATTGCCGCGGTAGAACTGTCCGGGGCCGCGGGATGTGGGCCGGTAGCTGATGACCCGGTCGGGCACGATCATTTCGGTGTCGTCGTGCCAGTGGGTGGCGTGCATGCCGATGGGCTCGAAAAAGTGCTTGTGGGTATACTCGCGCAGGGTCATTCCGGTGACGTTTTTTGCGAGGATGGACATCAGGAAATATCCGCTGTTGCTGTACAGGAATTCGGATCCGGGCTCGAAATTGAGGCGTTGCTGGTGGCTTAGCATGACCAGGGCGTCCTCATTGGTGGTGGTGTTGTCGAGTCCGATATCCGCCAACGCAAGCAGATTGTAAATGTCGCGGAGCCCGGAGGTATGGTGGATGATCTGGCGCGCATTGATCGGTTTTTCAAATTCCGGAAGTTCGGGGATGTAGGTGCGCAGGTCCTCCTCGAGATCCAGCACGTCTTCCTGCGCCATCATCATGAGGGCGGCGGCGGCAAACTGCTTGGAAATGGATGCGATCATGAAGCGGGAGTCGGGGCGAATCGGGATTCCGTAATCCAGATTGGCTGTGCCGTATCCTTTTGTGAAGATCGGTTCGCCGTTGCAGACTACGCCAACGGCACATCCCGGGGTATCCGGTCGATTGAAAGCGAAGAAAATACTGTCCATGTCGGTCTCGGAGACATGACTGTAATCCGGACGGAGAGGGTTGCTGTCCGCGGCCCGGGAAATCATCGGATTCATCGCGAGGAACAGGCTTGCGACGGTCAGTAAAAGTACCCTGTTCATGTGTTCAAAATGTAGGATTTATAATGTAAGATGGAGTGTCCATGATGATTATAATCATGCCCTGTGTGTCCGGGATCATGCCCGGTCATGTTCATTTCATTATTGAAACAATTTTTGGGTCAAAGGTAAGGGATAAGGGGTTGGGGTGAGGAGTAACCCGAATGGAATTGTGTCAGGAAAATAGTATCAATCTCCGCTCAAATTTACAAGTGCCGTCTGCGGCATCGTGGTGATGCGCCCGTTTTCACGAACGGATTTCACGCACGGTTCCACCAGAAAAAAGTTGAGCCTCAAAAAAAATTGTGCCGGACGTGTAAGGATTTGGTACCTGTGTGCTCTAAGAGATATCGGGTGCCCAACAGGTGCATACCGGAACATACAACTATAAATCAAGGGTGATAAATCATGAAAAAAACGATCAATAATACCATGTTGTTTGCAGCGACACTTGTGCTGTCTGTTTTCCTCTTCACATTTTGTACCCAGACGGTGGAGGATCCGAAAGACAGTGAGGAAATTGTGAATTCTGATGAAATTCTCAGGCAATTTCAGACGGTTGGGCTACTCCATAACGAGATCATGGACGAGGTGCTCGATGATTTCAGGAATCATGACGGGCATTTTGAGGACATGGAAGGGTACTTCGACTTTCTTGAAGAATCCCTGGTTCGGAATTTATCTTCCAAGGATCTGCTTATTGGGATGAAGATTGAAGATATCCAGGCTTTGGTGGTTGATGAACTGGTCCGGACCCGGACCCATTATCAGGCCCATAAATACAAGGCATTGGAAAGTGAAAGTATCCTTCTAAGCGTAGTTTCATTATACGAAGGCATTTTATCGCCTAAACAAATTGATATACTCCGTCGAGTTGAGAATATCATAGATCATGCTTTGACTGTAGATGATATGATCATCTCGCTGGAGATGGTGAATAACAGCCCGGAAGTACATAGCCTGGACTATGAAGATCGTTTGGTAATTTACGCCGCAACGTCCGTGGGAATTGAATCTGCAATTTATTGGAATGCCAACTTTGAAAAATGGATTGAGGTACTTATGTACAATGACTCGTCAGACCTGAACTTCCAGAAAGTTGCCGGTGCTGGATTTTTCGATTCAATACAGTGGTTCAACGGGCGACGAATGATAAATACCGATGTAGCAACTGGAGTAGGTGGTGCTATAGGTGGATGCCTACAAGGTGCTCTTGCTGGTGGGGTTGGATGTATACCTGGAGGGATTACAGGAGGTTTAATTGGTGCTGCCGTAGGGTCGACTACTGATGCGGTATTGCAAATACTGAACAGATAGCACTGATTCTGACAAATAACTGCTTTTTAAATACAAACAGAAATAACCGGGTTTTAATGATCCAAACCCGGTTATTTCTTAAATATTAAGGAGGTTGCAATGTCATTACTGATTAGACAATCACTTCTTTTTGGACTGGGTATTCTTCTCATATCCCCGCTAGTTCATTATATACTGGGTGGCTTACATGATTTTGCCACCTGGGGTGCTCTTTACACCCATTATATGATAATCGCTGCTTTCTCATCACTTCTGTTTTTTTTAGTTCAGAAGCATTTACTCAAGAGAAGATCATCAAGAAGTAAATAAATAAATCAGTTTTTTCGACTGTCCGGCCTCAAGTAACTATGAAACCATGGACAGTCCTTAACCAATGGAGATTGTCATGCTTTTCAATGCAAAGTTCAGACTGATTTTTTACCCGTTGTTTTTCCTTTCCTTACCAGTAATCACTTACCTGCTGGATCATCTGGTTTGGTGCAATGAACACCTGTTTGATCAACTTTTATGGTGCGATGAATACTACAGTACCTGGGCCAGCCGGTTCAGATATTCGTTTATGACGGTCCTGCTCATTGGCCTGGTCGATTATCTTTCTTATCAATTCTGGTACAAGGGAAAATCGAACAAGAGATAGCAAAATCCTGCATTTGAATTCCCGGATCAGCCGGCATATCTTTCTCTCAAAAGACTTACCCGGCCAGCCATGCACCCTGTTGTCCACTTTTCCGAGCTCGGTACCGTTTCATATAATGAAGCCTGGAAACTGCAGGAACACCTGCAGCAAAAACTGATTGAAGGCAAGAGATACGCGTTGCCTTCAGGGGAACGGACTGCCAACGGGCTCGGCGATTCCGAAATATCGTCAAAGCAGGATTTTCTGCCTTCCGGATACCTCCTTTTCCTTGAGCATCCACACGTGTATACTATCGGCAAAAGCGGAAAATGGGATAATTTGCTTTTTTCTGATGACATCCTGAGGCAGAGAGGAATTGAGGTCGTAAAAACGGATCGAGGCGGGGATATTACCTATCATGGTCCGGGACAGCTTGTTGGGTATCCCGTTCTCGACCTGGAACAGTTTGACCTGGGTATCGCTTCCTATATCGAGCGGCTTGAAGAGGTGATCATCCGGACGGCCGGACATTTTGGCATTACCGCCCGCCGTATTCCTTCCCGGACAGGTGTATGGGTCGATAACAGCAAGCTCTGTGCAATGGGGATCAAGTGCTCCCGTTACGTCTGCATGCATGGCTTCGCTTTGAACATCCGAACGGACCTTGATTTTTTCCACGGGATCATTCCTTGCGGAATATCCGACGGCGGGGTAACCAGTTTTGAAAGGCTTTGCGGGCGGCCTCCTGATAAAAAGAGCGTTTCCGATCTCCTTCTGAACGAATTCCAGGAGATATTCAACTGCTCCATTGCCAGAAAAACCGGAACGGACCTCCAGCCGGATGTTTTCTGATCATTCCTTTTTCTGCTGCTAAGTTTGTTTCCGGCTCCAAAAGTTTACTTCTGACCCTAAAAGATTGCCGGAGCGTTGTTTGGACTTCTTCTCGCCGTTTCAAAACTCCTGGGAGCCCAACAAGGTTTCAATATCGTCCGGATGTCCTTATTTTACACTCGGTTATTATATGGTCACACCATAACCAAAAATCCGTCGACCGACTACCCTTAAAAATATTCGCAGTTTTTTAATGATCAAGGAACGCAACGTCATTTCAAGCCCTGTTCAAACCGAAAGGCAACAACCGAAAACCACTCCCTGTCAAAGCGGTTCAGGAACCCGCCCAACTGAAGTTACAGGAGTGGGAACGGGCACCGACGCGCCCGTTCGCGACCTCTCACGCAGCAAACACAAGCGCCGGCCCGACTGGCTTCGGTCACAGATTCCCGGAGGCAAGGTCTACAAGGAGATCTCCGATATCATTTCGGGCCACTCGCTCAACACGGTATGCGCAGAAGCCCGCTGTCCCAACATGGCGGAGTGCTGGAATGCCGGCACAGCCACATTTATGATCCTCGGGGATGTTTGCACCCGGTCATGTGGATTCTGCGCTGTCAAAACCGGCCGGCCGGTTCAGGGACTCGACTGGGACGAACCCAATCGCGTTGTTGAGGCCGCCAGGCTGATGGACCTGAAACATGTGGTCATCACCTCTGTCAACCGGGATGAACGTAAAGACGGCGGCGCACCCATCTTCGCAAAGACCATCGCGCTGCTGCGTGAAGAGATTCCCGGCGTCACCGTAGAGGTGCTTATTCCGGACTTCCGGGGGATCTGGGATGCCTTGCAGGTTGTGCTCGATGCACAGCCGGACATCCTCAATCACAATCTGGAAAGTGTGCCGCGCCTGTATCGCCGGGTGCGCCCACAGGCAAAATATGAACGCTCCATAGAACTTTTGCAGATATCCCGGGATCAGGGCCTCCGCACAAAAACCGGAATCATGGTCGGCCTGGGGGAAACACCAGCCGAAGTTTTCGAACTGATGGATGATATTACCGCTGTTGGTGTCAATATCATGACCATCGGGCAATATATGCAACCGACAAAAATGCATTTGCCTGTGGAAGATTACGTGCACCCCGAAATTTTTGAGACCTACAAGGACGTTGGCGAAAGCAAGGGAATTGAGCACGTGGAAAGCGGACCGTTTGTACGCTCATCCTATCATGCACATAAACATTTGACACCAAACACTTAGGTTGAACGCAAAAAAATCCTATTTTAAAAGATCGGATCATCTCTGATCCATAATCCCGCTCCGGATAAATTTACTTCAATTTTGTATGCTGTCATTTCTCCTCATTGTCATATTGAGCTATCTTCTCGGCTCTATCCCCACATCCATATGGGTGGGCAAGTTGTTTAAAGGGGTTGATATCCGGGAGCATGGAAGCGGCAATGCAG
The DNA here is from genome assembly GCA_007120555.1 of Balneolales bacterium. Classification (GTDB taxonomy): domain Bacteria; phylum Bacteroidota; class Rhodothermia; order Balneolales; family Natronogracilivirgulaceae; genus SKNL01. Next base: position 7,974 of record SKNL01000130.1, on the reverse strand, counting down.
GAGCAACCAACACCTTCCGGATTTTAGGGTGGAAGGCCGGTGTAGCCGTAAGCCTCATCGACCTTGCAAAGGGATTCACAGCAGCTTACTACATCAGCCAGATTGGCTATATCACCGGCGGCGTGTTGCCTGAGATTGTAATTTTCGGCGTGGAGTGGGAAACCGATGTATTCATGAGACTCATAGCCGGAGCGGCTGCCGTCGGCGGACACATGTATCCTCTCTATGCTAATTTCAAAGGAGGCAAGGGCGTTATCACGGCTGCCGGGATGCTCTACGGCATCGAACCCATATCCATCACACTTGCGATCACCGTCTTCGCCATTGTGCTTTTTTCAAGTCGCTATGTCTCGCTGGCATCCATCACTGCGAACTTCTCCTATCCGCTTTTCCTGTTAATCCTGAAATACGGATTAGACCAACCCATCGACGGCAGCCTGATCGTCATCAGCGCCATAGTGGCAACAACCATCATCATTAAACACCACGCCAATATTCGAAGACTGATCCAGGGCAACGAAAACCGCATCCGGTCTTTCAAACCTGCAAAAGGCCGGTTAAACAAGGAGCAAAACTCGTGAATATCAGTATCATCGGTGCCGGAAGCTGGGGAACCGCACTCTCTGTGGTCGTCGCAGAAAAAGGACATCCGGTACGCTTATGGGCCAGAGAGCCGGAAATCGTTGAAAACATCAACAGGCACAATAAAAACGGCGTCTACCTGCCGGATGTCCGACTGCCCGATAACGTGACCGCATGGACCAGCCTCGCAGACGCCCTCAAGGATGCCGAGATCGTTGTATTCGCAACACCATCTCACGCTATCCGCAGCATGGCCGCTGAGACAAAGCCCCTTCTCAAAGGAACCGAACGTATCGTAACCGTCGCCAAAGGTATTGAGATGGATACCTTTTTGACCATGAGCCAGGTGCTCTCGGAGGTACTTTCCGATGTAGTCAGCGACGATTACATCGGAGTGCTTTCAGGACCAAGCCACGCAGAGGAGGTGAGCAGACACATGCCGACTACGGTAGTATCATCCTCCAACTCCAAACAAACGGCACTGATCATCCAGAAAGCATTCATGACCCCTCATTTCCGGGTCTATGTCAACAGGGACATAATCGGAGTGGAAGTTTCCGGTGCCGTTAAAAACATCATGGCCATTGCCGCCGGGATCGGAGACGGCGCAGATCTTGGCGACAATGCCAAGGCAGCCCTCATCACCCGGGGACTCGCCGAAATGCGCCGGCTGGGCATGCGTCTCGGTGCATCACAGGAAACGTTCGCCGGCCTGACCGGTGTTGGCGACCTTATCGTGACATGCACCAGCCGCCATAGCCGAAACCGCAACGTCGGATTCCGGATCGGGCAAGGTGAAAAACTGAAGGACATCATAAGCTCAATGAACATGGTCGCCGAAGGTGTAAAAACGACCCGGTCCGTTTATACCTGGGCAAAATCACTTAATGTCAACATGCCCATTACGGAGAAAGTCTACCAGGTGCTTTTTGAGGATCTTCCACCCCGGGAGGCCGTTCATCAGCTTATGACCCGGGATCCAAAAGAGGAGTTTATCTTTTAAGTATACCGGTTTCTGTTTCTGTTTCGTTAGGCCTTTGATTTTGATCTCGTTCTACAACAGCCATAATCAGATTTCTGTATTATGTATCAGCAAGCCCCCATACACAACTCCATGAGCTTGCGGGACCTGAAAAATCTGATCCGATCCGGTGAAGGGCTCATGCTCGAATTCAAAAGAGCCATCTCGTCCCCTGAAAAAATTGCCCGTGAAATCGCCGCTTTTGCCAATACGCATGGCGGACACCTGATTGTCGGTGTGGATGACGACCACACGATAACCGGCGTGGAAAGTTATCACGAACAGGATTTCTACCTTGAGCAGGCCGCACACGATCTCTGCACCCCCGCCCTCTTGTACAAAATGGAAGTGATCCCCTACTACAGCAGGGAAGTCCTGCTGGTCTATATTGAAGAGTCGGAAAACAAACCGGTTTCGGTGCGCAACGGGCAGGGCAATGCCATCTATGTCCGGGTAGAGGACCAGAGCGTACGCGCCAGCGATGAAATGGCCGCCGTCATGCGGGCTCAGGCCTCAGAAAAAGGAATTACATTCCAGTATGGTCTCCACGAACAAAAACTTTTCCGCTATCTGAACGAATATCCCAATATCACCGTAGATCAGTATTCAAGCCTGGCAGATATCAACCGGAAAAAAGCATCCAGGATACTGGTAAACCTGACCACACTGGGTATCCTCAAACTGAATAAAAAAAATCAGGGCAACGTGTTCACACTGTCAACCTGAGCCGCATCCGGCACTATGGCTCGCATTTTCGGCCCGGACTCAACCCTCGTGAATGCCCGTGAATGACAGCATGGACAGACGCCATCACACGTCATCACAGATGCAACAGATATCCGAACAGGGGAACTTCCGGATGGTTGCATAACATTATATCTTTATAGACCATTTTCACTGCAAACACAGAAAACCAGAGACTTATACAACCATATGGAAGTTACAAATGGCAGCAGCTCGCCCACGGAGACGGAAATACCCGTCTCACTCACCGAGAGGGCTGCCCGGCAGGTAAAAAAAATTATCGAAGAAGAAAAGATACCCTCCGATCACATTCTGCGTATCGCCGTTAAGGGTGGCGGATGCTCGGGCCTCAGTTATTCGCTCGGATTTGACGGGCGCACGGACAATGACGAGTACTATACTACCCGGGGTGTGGATGTAATCGTTGACAAACGCCACATTCTCTATCTGAGCGGCATCTCCGTCGACTTCCACGACGGACTTGATGCCAGGGGGTTCGTTTTCAATAACCCCAATGCCACCAGCACCTGCGGTTGCGGCACCTCTTTCAGCGCCTGACAACGTATGGATGACCTGCACAAACATCTGAGACTGCACGCATTTGCCCTTGAGGACGATCTGATCCACCTCAGGCGCACCCTGCACCAGCATCCCGAGACCGGCTGGTCGGAATACAAGACCTCGGAAACACTGCGGGATCGCGTCGGCGAGAACAACCTGCCGGTGCCTGCCGATACGGCCGGCACCGGTTTCTATTTGGATATTGAGGGAGAATACGACGGACCGCTCATCGCCTACCGGGCGGATATGGATGCCCTTCCCATCCAGGACAGAAAAGAGAAACCCTACACCTCAAAACGAACCGGCTTCGGACATCTCTGCGGACATGACGTCCACAGCACCATCGCCTACGGGGTAGCCCGGCTGCTCCACAGACATCGCCATGAACTTCACGGAACCGTTCGCGTTTTCTGGCAGCCTGCCGAAGAGGTCACGCCAAGCGGAGCTCCCATGATCCTCGACGATGGCATCCTGGACGATATCGAGGCCATCTACGGCATCCACTGCGATCCGACGATTCCCTCCGGTTGCTTCAGTTCCCGGCCCGGAGCTGAAACCGGCTCTTTCGACACGTTCGAAGTGACCGTTGATGCCCCCTCCACATCCCATTCAGCGCGGCCCTACGAAGGCAAAGACACCATATGGATCGCGAACCAGATCATGCAGCACTTCTACCAGATGATCGGGCGGGTGACAGATGTGCGCAAACCCGCCGTCATCTCAATCTGCACATTCCATGCCGGTGAAGCACTCAATGTGATTCCCCACCACGTCTCCTTCGGCGGGACCCTCCGCACCATGAACGAACAGCTGCGCCAGCAACTGCGGGAATACATGACGGACATTACCCGCCAAATAGGCAGGCTTAACGGGGTGGATGCGCGCATCCGCCTGGGCGGCGGATCCCCGTCCGTGATCAATAACTATCAGCTCTATCGCTTCATGAGAAAACTCATCAGCGCCCAACTGGGTGACGATAAATTCCTGGACAGGGAGCAAAGTATCGGAGCGGAAGATTTTGCATACTATACACAGCGCTTCCCCGGCCTCTTCATGCGCGTCGGCACCGCGCATGGCCCGGAAACCTCATACCCGCTGCACCATTCCTCTTTTGATGTGGACGAGCGCGTGATCGCACCCACAAGCGCGCTGATGGCCTACGCCCTCATCCGGCATCAGCGTGACCGCGTCCTGCATCTGAAACCATCGCTCAGTTCTGCCGAATCTTTGCTTTCTGAGCAATAGCATCCAATTCCTTCCGGCTGAAAATATACCTGCTGTTGCAGTAGTGGCAAACCAGCTCTTCGGCCTCCCCCTCCATCGCCAACAGCTCATCCGGATCAAGCAGCGCCAGGGAGCGCCTGAACCTGTCTTTGGAACATCGACAGAAAAAGTCTACGGGATAACGCGCAAGCTCTTTGACATCAATACCTTTAGATACTTTAGCAAGAATATCTTCCAGATATCCTCCTGCCAGCTGATTTCCAATCACCGGCATATTGCGGATGTTCTCTTCCAGCCGGGCTATTTCATCTTTGGAAGCCCCGGGCATGGCCTGCACCAGTACCCCTCCGGCTTCAGAAATCCCTCCTGTTACATCCACAGCCACATCCATCGATACCGCAGATGGGATCTGCTCCGACTGCAGCAGATAATGCGCAATGTCCTCGTTCACATTTCCACGAACCAGGGCGACCGTACCACTCACCGGTCGGGAACGGTTGTAGAGAGACTTTGTCACGGTCAGCAGGCCCACGCCAATGCCATCACCCAGAGAGCTCTTCTCCCGGAAGTCCAGTTCGGCCTTTGGACGTGTGACATATCCCCGCACTTCGCCGTTGCTGGCGGCTTCAGCGTTTACAACACCCACAGGACCGTTGCCTTCCATCCTGAGCTGAATACGCTCCTCTCCCTTCAGGTTCGATGCCAGCAACAATGCCCCCGTCAGGGCCCGTCCCAATAGCACGCTTGTGAGCAGCGACAACCCATGCTTCTCACGGGCTGTGCGGACGATCTCTGTTGTTTTGATTACAGATATACGAAAATGGCCGTTTTTGCCAATAGCCCGCAACAGGCGGTCACGCCTGAGAAACTCCGATTTTTTCATAAATAACAAATCCGCCTGCACACCGGGCCGCTACCGGCGGCCCACCAGCTCACCCATCCTTCCGGTAAAATGACTTCGGGAAGCGTAAATCGACTTGATCCGGCCGATCTGCTTCAGCCTCATCTCGGCAATGGTGTTGGATGCGGTGTAGGTTGGCACGTTGTGCGTTTCGGCATACTCCAGGATACGGGTTACGGTGTCATAGATCCTGGTGGCCTGCTCATGTGCATATTCGCGGTTATAGCCTTCAAGTTCATTGGAAACATTGATGACACCACCGGCATTGATAACATAATCCGGGGTGTAAAGAATTCCGCGTTCAATAAGCATTGGACCATGAACCGACTCGTCATCCAGCTGATTGTTGGCACCGCCGGCCACAGCGGCACACTTCAGGCGCGGTATGGTATCGCTGTTCAGAATGCCGCCCAAGGCATTCGGACTGAAAATATCCACATCCACATCGTAGATGGAATCGGGGTCTACGGCAATCGCTCCGGTGTCGCGCACGAGACGGTCCAGTTTCTCTTCGTCAATGTCCGTGACATACAGTTTGGCCCCTTCCTTGTGGAGGTAACGGGCCAGGTGCGAACTGACGTTACCGGCACCCTGAATGCTGATTTTGCGATTTTCGAGCGAATCAGAACCAAACACCTTTTTGGCGGTTGCCTTCATCCCCATATAAACACCCATTGCCGTTACGGGAGAGGGATCACCGCTGCCGCCCAAAGATACGGAAATACCCGTGACATACTTGGTCTCCATGCGGATCCACTCCATGTCCTGCAGTGACATGCCAACATCCTCAGCGGTGATGTAACGGCCGGCCAGACCTTCCACATAGCGGCCGAACGCGCGGAAAATAGCTTCTTTTTTATCCTTTTTGGGATTACCAATGATTACGGCCTTGCCACCGCCCAGATTAAGGCCGGCCAGCGCCGCCTTGTATGTCATCCCGCGAGAGAGACGAAGAACATCTTTGAGTGCGGCCTGCTCGGACTCATAGGGCCACATGCGGACTCCTCCGAGTGACGGACCGAGAATCGTATTGTGAATGGCAATAATAGCTTTGAGTCCGGAAGAGGGATCGGAACAGACAATAATCTGTTCGTGCTCGTTTTCCTCCATGCTTTCAAAAATGGAAAGTCCGGTTTTGGGCTCTTTTTCTGCTAATGTTGGTGACATAGTGTTGAAAAGCTTTAGAGTGATATGGTTATTGACCCGAATCAAGGGCCGTTCCTTTGACAAGTTTTTTTAAATTCGATACCGCCTGATCGTATGCCGCAACCGGTGCGGCGGTCTCCCTGTGGAAGGTCACTCTGACCATCGGTATCAAATTACATATAAAAGCGCTTCCAGTCGAGTTAAATCTTACTTTTTCGGACCGATGGTATAGGAGATATATTCACACGGGATGGATCCGTTCAAAACGTTGAAAATCTTACCCGGTTTCATCGGCATGGTTTTTTTGAATTCCCGGTCCGGGGTTATGAAATAGGCCTTGTAGCCCACTGCTTTATACTTCAGCACCCTGCCGAGCTCCTCGTACATTTTTCTGAGCTCCCTGCGCTCGCCGATATGCTCGCCATAGGGCGGATTGGTTATGATTACCCCTTTATCTTCCGGAATCCAGACCTTGTCAAAGGACTTGTTGAACAGCGTGATATTTCGGCTGAGGCGGGCTTTTTTAATATTTTCACGGGCTATCAGAATCATTTTCGGATCCTCATCGCTTCCATAGATCCAGTTCACGTCCCGGCGCTCTTCCCGCTCCGCCTCCCGAATGAGCCGCTGCCAGAGCGTTTCGCGGAAATTGGGCCAGCGTTTGATTCCAAACGTATCGTTGAGAAGGGCCGGCGCCCTTTTTTTGGCGATCATGGCCGCTTCAATAACGAAGGTGCCGGATCCGCACATCGGATCCACAAAAGGCGTTTCCGGATCCCAGAGGCTGAGGGATATGAGTCCGGCCGCCAGCACCTCGTTTATGACCGCCTTGCCCGTCCGCTGCCGGTATCCGCGCTGGTTCATGGACCTGCCGGAGGCATCCAGCGCGATATGCGACGCGCCGTCTCTGGATATGTGCAGGTTTATGCGGACATCCGGATCCTTCGGGCTGACACTCGGACGTATCTCGTACAGCTCGCGAAAACGGTCCACTATCGCATCCTTGGTCTTCTGAGCCAGGAAAACCGTGTGGTTCATCTCCTGATGGAATGAGACCACATCCACGGCAAGGGTGTTTTTCACCGACAGGTAATCCTCCCAGGCCAGGGTCTTCACCCAGTCGTAAAGTTCCTTTTCGTTGCTGACGGTATGCTCGGCCAGCCGCACCAGAACACGGATCGCCATACGGGAGTGAATCAGGATTTTGTAGAATGTCTCCTGGTCTGCCACGCATGCCACGCCCCGCCTTCCAATATAGACATCACCCGCGCCCAGCTGTCTCAATTCCTCAGCCAGCACCTCCTCAAGCCCCATGAGCGTTTTTGCAAAAAGCGGAATAACCGGTGATGAAATCAGCGACATGAAAAAACCTGTTCAAATGGTAACACAATCAGCACTTCAATATACACTTTTTTGGGGACCGGCAGTACGGTGAGTTAAGCCGGGACCTACAGATTATTTTGGTGCCAATCCTTGCCCGGCATACCAAGACAGTATTCTTTTTCGTAGATTGGTTAATGGGTTGATATACCCTCGCTGGTTTGACGGCCTGACCGCCACAAGCCTCTTCATGATAAAAAAAACAACATACTTACTACTATGTCTTTCCGATGGAACTTCATCCATCCGGATCATGAGGAGACTGTACCCAGATTGCAGGAGGAGCTTAGTATCCCCCGGTCTGTCGCGCGGCTCCTTGCCATCCGGAGAATACATACCTTTGACGATGCACGAACGTTTTTCCGACCTTCACTGACAGAACTCCATGACCCCTTCCTCATGAAGGGGATGGATG
>SKNL01000180.1 GCA_007120555.1 Balneolales bacterium | reverse complement strand
GGTGCCGATGTGCGCTCGGAAATATACGTCCGTCTGGGTGCGCCAGACCGGCAGCGCTCCGGCACCCTGCCCTTCAATACCGGTGAAATCCGCGGCAGGTTGTTTGATCTGGTGGAAGCAGGGTTCATTCCTGCAAGCCAGACCTATACCCTGCAAAGCAGCATTATGCGGGGCTATATCCCGGGGAGATATGATTTCTGGCGCTACGACCATGTCTCGCCGGAAGGTCCGGTCATGTACCTCTTCGGGCGTCCCGGGCGCGAGAACCGCTACCGTCTGATGGACAGCCTTGAGGATTTCATAGCGGGCAGCAGCTTCCGGCGGGTGGTGCTGGGCAGGCGCGGGACCCGGTCGGCATTCCGCGCCGGCTACTTCCTGCAGCTCATGCTCTACAACGAGGCCGCGACCATTGACCACTATTTCGGAAACCGCCTGGAGGAGTATGACCGTGTCTGGAAGGAGGCCGTTTTCCGTCGCAATGCGGATGCGCGAATGATCGGCGAGATGAATTCCCCGCAGCTGGCGGCTCACGACATGAAACAGATCCAGATCCGCGCACCGCTCGCGCAAAGCAACTTTGAGCGCGATCTCGCCGGCTACCCCCTTTACACCCGGCAATACCGCTTTCTGGACAATGAAAAAGGTCCGGTCACCTTCTTGTTGGTGCAGCCCTCGGAGATATTTGAAAGGGTTATTGGCAGGCTGGACGATGACATTATCCGCGAATATGACGCATTCCTGCTCCGACAGGGAATCATTGTGTATCACAACGGTGAGAAAACAGGCCAGCTTGCAGTCGAGCATGTGGCAGATCGAAATGATCCGGTATTTAAAAAGGGGCGGTTCTTCAGTTACGGAACCATCCCCGTATCCGACGGGGTTACCCGCTTTCATCTCTACTCCGAGCTGTATGTCAGTCCCGACGCGCAATTATCCGAATATATGCCTCACGGCCTTGTGGCACTGGCCACCGAATGGAAAGAAGCCGGGGAGCCGATAGCGGATCTTGGATCCCTTCAGCTCAGCGACCTGGTCCTTGGCAGAAGCGGCTCGGAAACCATTACGGTCCGCTCGGCCGAGATGGGAGTGCTTGATGATTACCGGATACCGGCAGAGGAAGACCTGCAGGTTTATTTCGAAGTCTACAACCTGAAAACCGATGAAGCGGGAGAGCACCGCTACAACATCACCTACCGTCTCCATCCACAGGAGCGAAGAGGGCTGTTCCGTCGCCGGACACGCGAAGTATCCCTTGCGTGGGAGGCTGCTTCCAGGCAGCCGGCTGACCATCAGTTCTTTGAAGTGGATCTTTCCCATGTGGGATCCGGCAGGCACCGGCTGCATATCAGCGTTGAAGATGGCATAACCGGCGAGAAATATGAAAGATATGTGGAACTTTATCTGGAAGGGGAGGATTAGGGCCTTGAGAGGATACCATATTCGCGGAGATGATCGTTATCTTTTATCCGTTACAACCTTGGAACAGTAAGCAATGCTACGATGGTAGCTTTTTCGGGATGCGTTGTTATCTTTAGCAATACATCCCGGCGACAGAACAAAACCGATGATACGAAACCGACTACTTATTATCCCTGGCGTAATCACGCTCATGTTCCTGATGGCGTGCTCCAGGGCATTTGACCCGGACATCCGGACCGGTTCCCATCCCCATCTGACAGACGGTATGCCCGAAGTCATGATGTCCGCCATTGCTTTTTTTGATGATGAGGATCAGCCGGTGATCGATGTTGACGTGGACATTGTCTATGGCAGCCTGATCTACCGGGAACAGGACGGGGTATTCAAATCCAGTGTTACCATACAGACCGATGTGCTCAGGGTTATCGATGCCTCTGAAGAGGAATATACCAGGGTAGAAAGCTTGCGGGAGGTTGTTGAGGTATCTGAGCGGAACGCTTCCATCACCGACAGTGGGGAAATGTTTGCCTACCGGGAACGCATCCCGGTCAGCCCCGGCAAATATCTCGTGATTGTGCAGGTTACCGATGGCAATTCGGACAAATCATCCCGCAGAAGAACCAATGTGACGGTATTTGAGCCGGACACCAACGAGCCGAACCTGACCCACATCAAAGTGCTGGGACCTGACAGGGATGATCGCACCCGGGATTTTCCCCTGACCACCTATACGATTCCCGGAGCCGTGGATACCATGACCTTTGAATTCCAGGTTATCCGTCCGGTGAATTCGGAACCTCTTGCGGTACAAATGCGGCTGCTCCAGATCGAATCGGATACGACGCCGCCAAGGCCCATGGCCGGCGTGACCCCCACAACGGGATCGCTCGCATATCGCGGAATCAATTACAACAGTACAGAGACGCTTGAAAGCCAGGAACGGATACTGGAACAGGAGACCGGTACCATAACCATTGAGTACCGGACGGCTCGTCCGCCACGCGGGGCATACCGCTTTGAAGTGGAAGTGGTGGATGACGGCGGCCGTGGCGAAGTGCTCCTCTACAAAGCAAGGGACTTCAGTTCCATGAGCAACAATTTCCCGAATCTGATCAGTTCAAGGGAGCTTGCCAAACCCCTGGTATACCTGATGCGCAGAAGCGAGTATCGTGATCTCATGGCTATTGAGGATAGGGATTCGCTCAAACATGCCATTGACAGGTTCTGGCTCTCAAATATCGGGGACAAAGAGCAGGCAAGCAGAGTTATCCGCAAATATTACGAGAGGGTAGAAGAGGCAAACAAACAGTTTTCCAATTTCAAGGAAGGGTGGATGACCGACATGGGAATGGTATATGTCCTGTTCGGCCCGCCATGGTATGTGGAACGTTCGCTGGATACGATGGTTTGGATCTACGGGTACAACCGGTCCGATCCGCGCAGGGTCTTCTATTTCCGGCGGACCAGGGTGGCCAGCGACACTCGACCATTTGAACACTATATACTTCAACGACACAGCGGCTATCACAGTGTGGAATACGAGCAGATCCAGAGATGGCTCTCCGGCACCATACTGACCCGACCGATCTGAGTCTCCCGGATGCTTTTTTTGTTTCTTGCAAAAGGGCTTCCAAAGCTGTGACACCAGGGTGCAAAACCCTTTACAATTGTCGGAAAATGTTGATTATTCAAAAAAAAACTTGCTTTATTTTTTTTTAAAAGTAATCTTTAGAAAACGTATGGGTTGAAAAGGCTGCTCGCTTCTATGGGTATTTTCGCTGTTTTCTGCTCATAAGTTATTGATAAGTGCAGTGTTGCATTTATTATTTCGGTAATTGAAAACGGGTTTTGGGTTACAAGAGTCAATTTGGCAATATCACTGTCGCAAGCTGTTTGATGGGATTTTTCCTTTGAATCGATATCCCGGAATCCACCGTCATCAACAAATAAATTTGAGGTCATATATGTTCAGAAAGGTACTATCGCTGGCTGTTTTTATAGCCATCATCATACCGACATCTGTACTTGCTCAGGTTGGTTCCCTTACCGGAATCATTACTGATCAGACCACCGGTGAAGAACTGGCCGGTGCTACGGTATATATCGTGGAGTTGGAAATGGGAACGGCTACTGGACTTAATGGAGAGTACACGCTGCCGAATATCCCTGTCGGTGATTATACAGTTAATGTAACGTACGTGGGTTACGAACCTATCCGCCAGAGCATTACTATTACTGAGGGCGAAAACGAAAGGAATTTCGTCATGCGCTCGGAACTGCTCCGGCTGGAAGAGATGATCGTAACCGGCTATGGCGTCACAGCTAAAAGGGAAGTTACCGGCTCCATTGCAAGTATACCTGCAAGGGAAATCCAGGATGTGACTTTGCAAAACCCGGAATCCCTGCTTCAGGGACGTGCCGCTGGTGTAACGGTTACTTCTACTTCCGGTAACCCTGGCGGTTCGTTCTTTGTGAACATCCGTGGACAGGGTTCCATCAACGCCGCCACCGAGCCGCTCTATAT
>SKNL01000060.1 GCA_007120555.1 Balneolales bacterium | reverse complement strand
TTCAGTCCTTCAAACTGACCGCTCTCCTCGTTGAACGCGTCCGCATAGGCAAAAGAGTCCTCCTCCCAGGTCGAAAGCGCCACACCTTCACGAACCGCATCCAGCAGTACATGGGGACCGGCCACACGCGGCAGGTAGCTGAATTCAGCGATACTGTTGACAAGCTTCTGCAGCGGCAGATGATCGTCATCCCACAGGGACAGCTCATCAAGATACACCTGCAGCGTGGGGGCGTCGAGAGCCGACAGCATCAGCATTTTATCGCGCAATGTAAGCGCGGCGGCTTCGGCAAGAGTATCGGCCCGGTCCACGCCAACAGCTTTCCAGCTCACGGGCTGTTCCGGATCGGTCTGGGTTGGCACGAGCACCCATTTGTATGCCGCATGGATCCATGTGGTGATTTTTTTGTCCGTAGTGCGATGATGATCCTCAACCTGCTTCATCTGGTCATCATCCAGTTCCAGTTCCATTTTTTCCCGAAGGATGGCGTCCCATGCCATGTGCATGCGTACGGTCTCGTCCAGATCCCCGATACCCGATTCGTCCGCTGCAAGGAAGACAAGCGCATTACGGCACTTCCTTGGTGTTTCACCGCAATTTTCCAGGATGCTTTTTGCAGTATACACAGCGGGATTGTCCGTATCATTGCTGAACGGCTGGTCCACGGGCAGGATGACCAGCTGGCAGGCCGGTTCATCAGGGACGACCTCGCCGGGACCGCTGGCCAGATGGATTCCGGCAAAATCAGCATGCGTCCCAAGTTGAGCCAGCAGGCGTTTCTCCATTTCTGCCGCAACCGTATCGGCTTCGCCCGGCTGGGATTCGTCCAGCAGCGCCTTTGCACGTTCTGCGACCATTTTTGTGACAGATGGACGCGTTGCGTACCACAACTGCGTATCGTCCTGATTCAGATAGGTGGATGCTGCCACAAGATGTTGAATGGCATCATTGAAGATGGCCGGTGATTCGCCCGGCATCACGCATCCAAGCATGAGGCGAAGCTCGTCAATGCCTTGCTGGAGGCCTTCTGCCACCGGCGACGAGCCGATGTAGATGGTCCGTGCAACCCGCCGGGCCGCGTGGAGCTGCCCCAGGTGGGCATGGTCCGAATCAATCTTATGGGATACGGCTTCCGGCCCGTCTACATCGTTGCCGATCACTTTCACCCAGTCTTTGTGCTGGTATCGCGTGAGCTCCGACAGCACCCGTGAGTCGTTGATCGGCATAGTGGATGGCAGGATGATCGGATTGCGGTCCTTTTTCTCCCACAGGCAATGGATGACCGTTGCCATGAGGCGCAGCACGCCGCGGGTGCGCTGGAACCGGATCAGTGACGACCAGTCATGGTACAGGCGGTCGAAAATCTCCGGGTGGATAGGGTAAGTGGTCTGCATCCGGCTCTTGTACAGGCTTGTTTGAGCCTCTGCCGGAAATTCAAGTCTTTTTTGAATGTAAAGCTCGGTGAATGCCATAGCTGTCATCCTGATGAACTTGTCCCGCTCTGGAGCGACAGGCTCAAACAGCCGGCGCCGTACGATTTCAAGGTCCTCTTCCGGAGTGGCGGGCTTCCAGGAAGACTCGGCTTTTCCGATCTCGTTACGCAGGTAGGTAAGGGCTTCCATTCCGTTGATGCCGCCCACTTCCACGTCGTCGGTTTGTTTGGCGGAGGCCCCCGCAGCTGTTGCAACCGGCAGTGAGATCACCACCAGGCAGTTTTTTGACTTTTTTGCAGCAGAAACAAGAGAATTGGCAAAGGTTACCTGGGCTTCGAGCGTGCCGCCCGGCAAATCTTTCTGGTCATTAAGCTGCCGTGCGTAGGCGACCCACTCGTCCACAAGAATCAGGCACGGTCCAAAGGAGGAGAACAGATCCTGAAGTTTTTTGTCGCCGGGCGAAGTTCCCTTTTTGTCGTGATCGCGGATTTTTTCAAAGGCCTTTTTGCCACCCAGCTGATAGGCCAGTTCGCCCCATAAGGTGCGGATGGTCAGCCCGTTCGGTTTCACGTCCGGGGTGCTTGGGGATATCTTGTTTCCCACCAGTACCGCACGCTTGACAATGGGGAGCGAGTATACATCGGCTTGCTTCATCAGGGGTTCCACGCCGGACAGTTCGCTGGCGTTGACGCCTGAAAAAAGGTGGTAGAGCGTCAGCAGGGAGTGTGTCTTGCCGCCGCCGAAACCGGATTCCAGCAGGACTACCGGATCGCCATCCATGCTGGAAATCCGCCGTATGGAGCTGACCATCAGTTTTTTAATACTGTCGGTGAGGAAAGTCCGTTGGAAAAAAGCTGCCGGATCACGGTACTCTTCCGCTGCCTCACCCTGGTGAACCTGCCAGAGATCCGCGGCAAATTCCGTTTCAAGATAACGTCCGCCAATGATATCAGGCAGCGGGGTTACGACATCCCGCCATGATTTGAGAGTTTCCGTTGCACCCGTATTTACAAGATCATATTTTTCAACCTCGTCAGGGTTTTCCGAGTCTTTCAGCGCTCCCAGTTCCTCGCTTTGCTTTTCAGAGCGTATTTGTTCCTCGTAGAGGAATTTTCGGAACTCTTTCTTCATGCGCTCGGCATCGGCGGCCACATCTGTTGTGTTGATGGCATTGAGAAAGCGGACGACGGAATCCAGGACGCGGTCGGTGTCGTCGTTGCTGATGGTGGTCTGGTTGTCCCACCGGAAGAGCCATTCGCGCAACTCTCCCAGGACGGAGTGCTCCGAAAAGCCCAATGTGTTCTGGAATATCACGTTCCATGAGTCATCCATCAGTTTCAGCAATGGGGCAAGCTCCCACTGTGCTATCTCTTTTTTGAGCAGCACAGGATCCTCGACGTAGTCATGGATCAGATGGCCGGAAATGTACCCTCGCTTCACGGCTGATTTGATTTCCCGTCCTATGTAAGGCGCGACCCCCATTTTGAGCAGTTCCAGGGCCAGTCCGATGCGTTTATGGTTGCTGATTACCATATGAGTGAATCCTCCGGGATACGTTTTTTTTGATTGCCTGTGCGAGTGTTGCGAAGTAGTCAGAACGGAGCCATGTACCTGTCAGGCCTGCCGTCTGCTTTCCTGAAATTTGCCGTCTGTCAAACCGGTCTGAGTGAATGGATCATCATATCTGCTGAATAATGAAGAATCCAGCCGGCTGACAACATATCAGCGCTTTCGGAATGCTGGCGGTATCATGCTAGGCGGCAACTTCTTTCAGCGCTGTCTATATAGGAGTGAGAAGGGCGTGTTTTGTGACAGCAGGAAAGGGTAATAAAGTTCAAAAATGTGAATAACAAATCAGATAACTATTGGCTTTAAACATCAAAGTTAAATTATTGATAAAACAAGCCGCTTTTACGGGTTTTGTCTCTCTTGAAAAAGATTTCAACAGTTGTGGAAAAGAATAAGAAAAGGCCGGATCCGGCAGATGTCGCTGCTGAATCCGGCCCTTGCCGTTATCTGTTCCCGTGCCCGGGTCCATGCGGGATGTTATTTGACGACGGTCATTTTGCGGTGCAGCATCACACTGCCGGCCTCCAGGCGGTACAGGTAGATGCCGCTGGCAAGGTTGCCGGCATCAAAGGCAACGGTGTGGATCCCTGCGGGATAGACACCATTGGCCAGTTCCATCACTTTCCTGCCAAGCAGGTCGTAGACCGTGAGAAGCACATGCTGTTCACCATTCAGTTCCCATCGGATATTGGTCACCGGGTTGAACGGGTTGGGATAGTTCTGGTGCAGTGCAATCGACCCGGGCACCTGGTCGTCGGTACGGTCGGTGCGGTCAAAGCTGGTCGGTATTTTCAGGGCACCGGCGCCAAAGCCCGAGAACTGTGTTGTGAACCCGGTGACTGTCTTTTCTTCGGTGTTTACCGTAGAGGGCAGCAACTCCTCCCATTCTGATGTGGCTTCGTCATAGCGCAGTAGCACCAGGTCTTCCTCGGCCACACCATCCGGCAGGTTGTC
>SKNL01000273.1 GCA_007120555.1 Balneolales bacterium | reverse complement strand
TCGAACGCTCATTTGTTGAGCAAAAACGCCGGACCAAGATTATCCCGGCTCATACAGCTGAGAAAGGGGCCATGAAGCTGGTTTATGGTGTCATGATCCGTTCTGCCAGGCGATGGCAACGCGTAAGAATGAGCCAGGAAGACTTGATACTGCTTAAACATCTCAGAAAAACAATGTGTGAAGATAAACCCGTAACCATATATGAAGATCAAATCTCCTTTAAACTGGCAGCCTAACCGGTTCTGTTTTTACACAGAATTTGGGACTTGACGGCGAAAAGGACTAAAAACAGAAAATATTATGGCTTCAATATATTCTGTGGCGTCCGCTTATTCAACTAAAAACAGTACCGTCTGCTTCAATTTTCTGTCGTTTATAAATTGAAAATCTTTGTTTATTATTTTGCTTGACCACAGGAATGGCACAGAAAGCATTCCGAATGTCCATCCACAGACGAGACTCAATAGAAAGAGTCACAAAAAATCTAAAAAAATGACCCCTGCCAAGACGATACTAAGCCTTTTGCTGATCCTCTCACTTTCGGTTTTTGCCTGCAGCGACGACAATGATGAATTCGATGCTCCTGACGTGGATCTTTCAGATTTTCCGCTTCAGGGTTTCCTTGACTGGGATACCTCTTTCATGCTCATTGCGGTTGAAGAAGACCCCGACGGCTTTTTTTCCTATATGAGATTGCTCATCACAGAAAACCATGAAGTTTTTTCGCTCCAAATTGACGGTAACAACATCGAAGAAATATCTTTTTCTCAAGGATTCTATAGTACCGGTTTGGATCTGGTACCAGGCCAGGAATTCACCTACCGGTTGAACATCGACGACAACATTCGTACCGGAAGGCTGACTGTTCCTGAGCCCATCCGCGGCACTTTCCCTGAATCCTTCAATTTATCGGCCAACTATACGATGAGCTGGACTACTCCGTCGGATCCTGCCGGATATGTGGCCCTGCTTCAGATTGAACTTGATGATGACTGGCTCGATCATGGTCAGCTTTTGAACGGGAGCGCCCGCAGCCATACGATCAACAGCAGCATCTATTCCGGCCTTGGTGAAGATGATGTCTGGTATATTGATGCCGGGGTATTGGGTATGAACTTCGACATTAACGACGACATGCTGATCATGGCTGCCTTTGACGAGTACGAAGTGTACCTTTTTGACGACGAGATCAGCTTCCGCCAGGCGGAAAAACGGGTTGCGGGCTCGCAGCTGCGGGGCAGGTTCCCGGCTGCGCTCAGAAACCTTGCGACCCCTGCCAAGTAGCCCATTCTGCCCGGACGCCGCTACTGGGCGGCGCTACTGGGTGCGCTCGGCCAGCTCCAGCCAGCGCTCGCTTTTCTTATCAATGAGCTCCCCGAGCGTTCCGTAACGTTCGGATTTCTCGCGGAGCTCTTCGTATGCCAGGGAGTCGCCGGATAGTTCGGTTTCCAGCGCCGCACGCTCGTCCTCCAGCCCGGCTATCTCCTTTTCCAGACGTTGCAACTCCTTGCGCTCCTTATAACTGAGAATCTTTTGAGACGGCTTGTTTCGGGTGGAAGCGCTTGCCGCCCCGACAGGCCCATCCGCCCTGACATTGCCGGCTTTACCGCCAGCGCCGGTAACCGGGGTGCCTGTCAATCCGGTGGGTTTTGCCGTCCCCGATTCTTTCGCTTCTGCTTCGCGGCGCATCTGCTGTTCCCGGTATTCGTGCCAGGTGCCGTTGAAGTCGCGGATGACCCCGTCCCCCTCGAAGATGAAGTAATGGTGGACCAATTTCTCCATGAAAAAGCGGTCGTGGGAGACCACGATCAGGCATCCGCCGAAATCCTGGAGAAAATCCTCGAGGCGTGTGAGGGTTTCCAGGTCCAGGTCGTTGGTGGGCTCGTCCAGGATCAGGAAATTGGGATTGCGGACCAGCACCATCATCAATCCCAGCCGGCGGCGTTCGCCACCGCTCAGCTTGCCGACCGGCGTGTACTGCATTTTGGGCTGGAACATGAAGTGTTCCAGGAACTGCGAGGCGGATATGCGTCGGCCGTCCGACAAGGTGATGACCTCGGCAATCTCGCGGATGACGTCGATGACGCGCATTTCCTCGTCCAGCTCCAGTCCCTGTTGGCGGTAATGGCCATAGACGATGGTGCTTCCCTTGTCGATGATACCGCTGTCGACAGGCTCTTCGCCGGTTAGCACATTCAGGAAGGTGGTTTTGCCTGTCCCGTTGCGGCCTATGATGCCGATGCGTTCACCGCGGCTGAACGTGTAGCTGAAATTATCGAGGATGACGGTGCGATCATAGCATTTGCTGATGTTGCGCAGCTCGAGGATCTTCTTGCCCATGCGCTGCATCGATACCTCGAGGCGCATATCGGGTCCGCCCGACGTCTGCTTCGCCTTCTCCTCGGTTTCGTAAAACGCGGATATGCGTGATTTTGATTTGGTGGTGCGCGCTTTGGGCGATCGGCGCATCCACTCGAGTTCCTTTCTGAGCAGCTGCGAGGCCTTGCCGGCGGCCGTTTTTTCGACTTCCTGCCGTTCGGCCTTTTTTTGGAGGTAGTACGAGTAGTTGCCGCGATGGTGATAGAGCTTGCCTTGGTCTATTTCGATGATCTGGTTGCAGACGCGGTCCAGGAAGTAGCGGTCGTGGGTGACCATGAGGAGGGTGGCGGTGCTACGGGAGAGGTGGTTTTCCAGCCACTCGATCATGTCCACATCCAGGTGGTTGGTCGGCTCGTCGAGCAGTAGCAGGTCGGGCTCATCCAACAGCACAAATGCGAGGGCTACGCGCTTGCGCTCCCCTCCGGAGAGGGTGGAAACGGGGCGGTCGGTATCGTGGATGTCGAGTTTGCCCAGGATCTGCTGCATGCGCTCTTCGTAATCCCAGGCGTTGGCGGCGTTCATGGCGGACAGGGCATCGTCATAGGCCTGTCGCGTTGCGTCGGTCACCTGGTGCGCCTGCGCCCGCACGGCCAACTCGTATTGCCGGATCACCGCGGCCGTCTCCGTATGTCCCCGGAAGAGGCTTTCGCGGATGGTGCGGTGTGCTTCCAGGCGCGGCTCCTGTTCAAGGAACCCGACGCGGATGCCCTTGCGCATGGTCACCTGTCCGCCATCGGGCGGTTCCATGCCGGCTATGACCCGGAGCAGGGTGGACTTGCCGGTGCCGTTGGGGGCCACCAGCGCGGTTTTGTCGCCGCGCGTTATCCCGAAGGTCAGGTCTTCGAAGAGCGGTTTGAGTCCGAACGACTTTGAAAGCTGTTCAACAGAGAGATACGTCATATTGGAAAATTGGTAATATCGGAACTTTTGGTAACTTTGACTGAAAGCATTTTCAAAACCGAAAATCCGATATGAGCTCTCCAAAAGTCAAAGGCGCAAAATTGCACAAAAAAGGGTGCCGTTTCACAGTCTGGGCGCCCCATGCCGACGAAGTGCATGTGGTTGGAACGTTCAACGACTGGGATAAAACGGCGCATCCCATGACCGCAAAAAAGAACGGGATATGGGCGGCCGATATTGCCGGGGCAAAGGCCGGTGATGAGTACCGCTACCGCATCTTCAACGGCGGCAAAGAGCTGATGCGCATCGATCCGAGGGCTCGCCGCGTGACCGATTCGACGGGCAATGCCATCATCCGCGACCCGAAGAGTATCGCCGACATGGAGCCGTTCACACCGCCGCCGATGAACGAAATGATCATCTACGAGCTGCACATCGGCACGTTCGGCAAGGAGAAGGGTGAAGAGGGGCCCGGCACCCTGAGCGGGGCGATCCGCCATCTGCCCTATTTGCGCGACCTTGGGGTGAACGTCATAGAGATCATGCCCCTGGCCGAGTTTGCCGGCGGGTACTCCTGGGGATACAATCCGGCGCACATATTCGCGGTCGAAAGCGAATATGGAAAGCCGCGCGAGTTCCGGAAGTTTGTCGACGAGGCGCACAAACTGGGCCTGGCCGTG
>SKNL01000119.1 GCA_007120555.1 Balneolales bacterium | reverse complement strand
TTGAGATCAACAGCCGGCGTATTGCACGGGTGGATGTGGAGCCGCTTGCCCGCAAGGTGGCAGCATTCGGGTTCCACATGGCCTCACTGGATATCCGGCAGAACAGCCGTTTCCACGATGCAGCGCTTTCACAGCTTATGCATGCCGCCGGTATCGAAGATACGGAGCATTTCGCCGACTGGTCAGAAGAGCGCCGCCTTGACCTGCTCAACAGGGAGCTTTCCACGGCCCGTCCGTTCATGCGCCACCGGCATGGGATTGGCAAGGAAGCTGATGCCGTGCTGGCCTGCTACCGCATCCTCTATCGCCATGCCCGCCGCTACGGGACCCGTGGCATCGGCGCGCTTATCGTAAGCATGACCCGGAGCCTTTCCGATCTGCTGGTCGTCTATCTCCTGGCCCGGGAAGCGGGTTTGATGATCACTGGCAAAGACGGGATTGCCTGCATGTTCCCGGTGGTCCCGCTGCTTGAGACCATTGAAGACCTGGAGGGCGGCCCCAAAATACTGGATGACTTCCTCAGTCATCCCGTGACGCGCCGCAGCCTGCTGCTGCAGAAAGAGCTGTCAAAGGGGCACGCTGTCACCCGCGACCTGCTGCTACCGAAAAGCGACAAATCATCCTTTCAACACCACCACGAAACCGATAGCGTCCAGCATGACCCCGACAGCATCCAAGTAGGCCCCGGACATACCGATGCAACAAAGGCCGGCACGGGTCACACGGATTCCACTGTAGAAGATACACATCCGGTTATTCCCGAAGCTGGAACTGCGTTCTCCCCGGAGCTGGATCTCCACCAGCAGGTGATGGTCGGTTACAGCGACAGCAACAAGGACGGCGGTATCCTGGCCAGTCTCTGGAGCCTCAACATAGCCCAGCGCAAACTAAGTGAAATCGGGCAAAAACACGGGATACGCATCCGCTTTTTCCACGGTCGGGGCGGCACCATCAGCCGTGGCGCCGGGCCTACCCACCGGTTCATTGCCGGGCTGCCGTCCGATACCATACGCGGCGATATGCGCCTTACCGAACAGGGCGAAGTGATATCGCAGAAATATGCCAACAGGATCACGGCTCTCTACAACCTGGAGCTGCTTCAGGCCGGCACTGCAGGGTTGACCCTCGGCGCTTTCGATGTCATTGCAACAAAATCCAATGGCGGCACCATCACTACGCAGGAGCTCTACGACCGGCTTGAGCCGGCGGTATCCCGGCTTTACGACTACAGTCTGGAAAGCTACCAGGGGCTGGTGCGTTCAGACGGATTCGTCTCCTTCTTCTCCCGGGTGACACCGATCGACATCATTGAATCCAGCAGAATCGGTTCGCGTCCGGCCCGCCGCACCGGGAAACGGACCTTTGAGGATCTTCGCGCCATCCCATGGGTATTCAGCTGGAGCCAGTCCCGCTTTTTCCTCACCGGCTGGTACGGTGTCGGAAGCGCTCTGGAAACATTGCGCGATGAAGATCCCGATTCCTTTGAAATCCTCAAAACACATGCCGTCGAGTTCATGCCGTTCCGCTATATCATCACCAATGCTTCCTCGGCCATTGCGCTGGCCGATACGGAGATCATGGAGTGGTATTCCGGCCTGATGGAGGATCAGTCGCTCGCCGGAAAGTATCTGGAGCAGATCACCGGCGAGTTTCACCGCACGCAAAACATGCTTGAACTGCTGTATGGCCACGAGCTGCAATCCCGCCGGCCCCGCATGTACACCATGATCGGTTTCCGGAACGAACACCTGCGCCCCCTGCATCAGATGCAGATCCGTCAGCTGAAAAAATGGCGCGCTTTCCGGGAGGATGGTGATGACGCACGCGCCGACGACATGCTGCCCGACATGCTGCTGGTGCTGAACGCCATTGCCGGCGGCCTGGGAACCACCGGTTGAGAGAAGCCGGGCAACGGTAGCTTGGCAGAGCCTGCGGAGACAGCAATTGGACATACAAAACCGTCTTTCAACTCGATTTTATCTTGCCCGTGATCCAAATCCTTGCTAATGTACGGTTAGCAGCAGGTCGGTCGGCAGCAGTTCTTTCAGCTGTCGTGTTATTTAATTACCCGCCGTATGCCGAACGCAATTCACAGATACGTTTTGCATGCTTCTTGCATGCTCATGGCAATCCTGATACTGTCCGGGTTTCGGAGTTCGCATGCCATTGCCGCCCAGAACCCGCTGTCGGATGGATGGATTTCCGATCATCCCGGCCTGGCTCCGTGCAAACCGTATGAAGAGCAGTTTGAAGAGATCGATGAGCTGCTCAAAGGCGGGCGCTGGACCGATGCCGAGGTGATGCTGTTGCAAGTCAAAGCCCTGGCACCTGACTGTGCCCTGGTGCCGCTGTTCCATGGCCGCATCCACTACTACCGCAGAAATGACCGGCAGGCACTGACGCTGTTCAATCAACTGGCCGTCCGGCATCCCGAAATATACCAAACCTACCACTTCCGCGGGCTCATCTACAACGATTACGGACTGCACACCGTCGCTCTGGAAGAGTTCCACAAAGTCATGATAGCCCATCCCACCATCGGGTCCGGGTATTTCCTGCGCTACATTCTCCCCTATCTTGAAAAGGATGGCAGACTGGATCAGGCGCACATCGACTCCATGCTTCAATATGTCACCAATACCGCCGCCAGCAACCTTGCGAGAGGGTTTCTGGCATTCTATCAGGACAATTATCCGGTGGCATTGAGGCACTTCAAAAATGTGACTGCCGCCGAGCCGGACCATGCCGGTGCGTGGCTGTATGCCGGACGCTCCTACGAAGAGATGCGCTGGCGGCTTGAGGCATACCACTGCTACAACATGGCCATCGAAATTGACAGCACTTTTGCCAGGGCCTGGCTTATGCGCGGGCTCATACTCATCAAAGATAGAAACTGGTACCAGGGATGCCGCGACCTGTACAAGGCGAAGGAGCTGGAATACCCGGCCGCGGATATGGCCATTCAAAATTTTTGCAGAAGGAGCCGATTTCAGTAAATTAAATTCCCTCTTGGGATGTTATATTTACCGAATTCCAGTACCCTCATGTACAGTACTTACATTTATTCAGCGCCATGAACCGAACATGAAAGCTTGCGGCTGACACACAGGAGGATGATCATATCCTGTCATGTGAGATCATTCCAATCATATAAATCGAAATTAATTCAAACAGATGAAAAACCCAGTGATCCTTTTTGTGCTTATGCTATTTCTATCCGGCTGCAGTCATTCCCAGAGCAGCAAAAACGAACAATTGGAAACAGGGACCGGATCCCCCTCAGCCGCTGCAACCGCAGAAAACGGTGCCGGCGCAGCAGTAACCGCTCTCAACCCCGCATCCGTATCCCTGCTCCCCTATCCCGAAACCCGCCGCGGCGACGTGGCGGACGAGTATTTCGGCACCCGGGTACCTGATCCCTACCGCTGGCTGGAAGACGACATGTCCGACGAAACGGCCGCCTGGGTGCATGCGCAAAACGAGGTCACGTCCCACTTCCTCGAGCAGATCCCTTTCCGGAACCAGATCCGGCAACGGCTGACCGAAGACTGGGACTACGAACGCCTCAGCGCACCCACACAGTACGGCGACTATTACTACTTTACCCGGAATGACGGCCTCCAGAATCACTCGGTGATCTATCGCTCCTCGCAGCCGGGCGGCGAGACCGAGATCTTCCTGGACCCCAACACCTTCTCCGTGGATGGCACCACTTCGCTGGCCGGACTCAGTTTCACACAGGACGGCTCCCTGGCAACATACCTGATCTCCGAGGGCGGATCCGACTGGCGGAAGGCGATTGTGCTCGATACCCGCACCATGGAACAGATCGGCGACACCCTGATCGACATCAAGTTCTCCGGCATCTCCTGGCGCAACAATGACGGCTTCTACTACAGCAGCTACGACAAACCCGACGGCAGCCAGCTCTCGGCCATGACCGACCTGCACAAGCTCTATTACCATCGCATCGGCACGCCGCAATCCGAAGACAAGCTCGTCTTTGGCG
>SKNL01000212.1 GCA_007120555.1 Balneolales bacterium | reverse complement strand
GTCGGCTCTGTCGCCTCTGTCGGCTCGGTGATCGCTCAAGGGTCCGGGTGTTCTGGTGGATGTGGCATGGTGCTGCCATCAAGGTACTGCCAAAGTTGCCGAAAAATAACGGGTATTCAGGAATTATGATATAAAATGATCGGGTATTGGCTACAGGTCTGCCGGCTTCGGGTGGATGGTATCCGGCAGAACCGCCTCAAGCCTGTTGGAATGATAACGCATGATGCTACGGTTTGAACGCCGGATTCCTTATTTTTGGCGCTTTGCCACACCTCCGGCTTGCATACAGGCCGATCTCCATTCCCCGGAACGTTCCATTTCCATAACCAGGACCATAACCATGAGCAGCTTTCCCCTTATTTTCAAAAAAATTGCTGAATCCAGCTGGTTCAACAACTTTATTATGGCTGTGATTCTGGGAGCCGGCGTCGTTGTCGGCATCCAGACCTACGGGGAGCAGGTCGCGCACATGAAGGAACTGTTGTGGACCCTGGATCAGATCATCCTGTTCATATTTCTGGTCGAAGTCATCATTAAAATGGCCGCGGAGGGCAACCGCCCGCTGCGGTATTTCAGGGATCCGTGGAACGTTTTCGATTTCTCCATTGTGGCGGTCTGCTATCTGGCGTTGCTGTTTCCGGAGGTGGAGGGGGCCTATGTGGCGGTGTTCCGTCTGGCAAGGGTCCTGCGGGTATTCCGGATCGTCCGGACCGTACCCAAGCTGCGGCTTCTGGTCAACACCCTGCTCAAATCCATCCCGTCCATTGGATACATCGGCATTTTGCTGAGCGTTGTTTTCTATATTTACGCCACCATGGGTGTGTTCCTTTTCCGGGAAAACGACCCGGTCCACTTCGGGAACCTGCAGCTGAGCCTGCTTTCGCTGTTCCGGATCGTCACCCTGGAAGATTGGACCGACATCATGTACATCAACATGTACGGCTGCGATCATTCTATCTGGGGATATGGCGTTGCCGAGGGGTGTACGGATCCCCAACCAATGGGATTTGGCGCTGCGATCTATTTCGTAACGTTTGTCCTTGTCGGCACTATGATCGTTCTCAACCTGTTTATCGGCGTGATTATGAACAGTATGGACGAGGCCAAGCGGGATGCACGAGAGGAGGCGGACCGGCTGGGAGGCGCGCGTCAGCAAAGTTTGCAGGAGGAGCTTGAGCGGGTGTCTGATGAACTCAACAAAATCAGGGGCCAGGTCGACTCCATAGCAGGTCGCCACCGTAAAGGCGCGGACAAGACGCAGTGATGGGCATGTTACCCGGAGCGGCGACTTGTTGACGTGGAGCGTCGGAAATACCACCCTGGATTACTCTTCCGCATGCGCGCCGGGTCCGGGTTCAATTCCTGGAATCTCGAAGATGCCGAAATCGACAAGAACGTTGGCCGCACCATTGATCACAAACTGGACCGAAATGACCGCCAGTATGAGCCCGAATACCTTGGTGATGATCTGTTTACCGCTGTCGCCCAGGTATTTCACGATAACCTTGGAGTATACCATGGAGTAGTAGCAGGTCACCGTAGTGATAAGCACGGCTACGAAGACCAATCCTGTGTGATAAATCGATGGCGCTTCACTGGTCAGGATCATGACCGTCGCAATGGATCCCGGTCCGCTGATAAACGGGATGGCCAGCGGGATGACCGAGATGTCATCGGCAATCTCCCCCTCCGGCTTGGTCTGTTTCCGCTCATCCTCCTCCTCCCCCTTGCTCCGGATCATTCCCATGGCAATACCGAACAGGATGATTCCCCCGGCGATGCGAAACGCAGCGAGCGTGATGCCGAACAGCTGAAAAATGACACCACCCAGCAATGCAAAGATGAAGAACAGACCGGTTGAGATTTTTGTCGCCTTGAGGGCAATTTCTTTTTTTCTTTGCTCTTTCATCCGGGTGGTAAGCGACATGAAAGCAAATGCCGTGGTCAGCGGATTGACAATTACAAAGATACCCGCAATGGTGATGAGCAAATAAAGGACAGTTGTTTGAATAATTTCAACAATTCCCATGCGAACAATTATTTGTCTATTTCACTTTTAATCTTGTAATAACTGGATATAACTATATAACCAGACTGGTTTTTCTAACGTTCAGATATTTAGGCTGGTTGAGATTGAAATTGGTTTTCGCTCATCATGTCAAAAGCTCTCCGGTCATTCTGGCAACGAGCGTCCGGACTAGTATCACCAGTTTGGCTGTTTCTCCGGCTATTTTCAATTTCGTTTCCGTTGAATAGCTCATGCAATCCATCACAGCAACAGGGGCCCGGGAATGCAGCGTGCCGGGGAGTTTGCCGCCAAGAAAAGCACCACACGTGAGTGCGTGCTCCAGCAAGTTGCTGTCCAGGATCCTCATGCGTTTATTTTACGAGCTGCATTTTACGGGACAGGGTGGCACCACGGTACTGCAGCCGGTAGACGTTGGTACCTGAGGATATGGGCACTTCCCGGAAGTCAAAAGTTACCGTGTGGGCTCCGGCATGGAGCGGACTGTTTACAAGATTTTTGACCCGCTGTCCGTATATGTCAAACACATCCAGCCGGACCCTGGTGTTCCCGGAGTCTTCCGACAGAAAAAAACTGATGGTGGTCAGCGGGTTGAAAGGGTTTGGGTAGTTTTGTGAGAGGATTACCTGGTCCGGAATGTCTGGCAGGTTGTCCCTGATGCCGAAGACGTCCCGCGCCCGGGGTTTGCGGATCGTCTGCTCAAAGAAGTCAAGCAGTTCGCCATCCGGGGTGAATGCCTGTACCACCCGCGACTCCGGATAGAGGATGATATTCCAGAAATGATGATCGTCGGTCACTTTTTCCGGGTAACAGCGTTGGTGCGCGTTCTCATCTTTCCGTGTGCTCACACCCCATGCGCCGTCGCCGATGTAAACGACACCTTGCTGATCCATCTGGTTGTTGCGGATCGGTTTGGTGCGTTTGAACGTGTGGTCGTGGTTTTCGAAGGAGAGGGCGATGCCGTATTCTTCAAACAGGGGGACCCAGTGATCGCGGACAAGTGTGCTGTAGGTATTGGTAAGCGCCCTGAATGATGGCCATGCGGAGACATGGTAGACGGGAAAGACGTATGACATGCATTGCTGTTTTCAATTCCGCCTGGGAAAAAACGTGCGGAACAAGTCAGCATTGCAAAAAACGAGAAGCAATATGGCATAGAGTGAAAAGCAATATAACAAGCAACGAGAAGATGCAACAGCGCATTGCATCTGATTTTTCCCGATTTCAGAACGCGGGATTTTCCTATTATTGAGTGATGCGATTTCAGCCAATTGAAGCTGTCGTGCAGCCTGGCGAGCGAATAAAATTGTTTTGTTACCAGGTGTGGATGCAGGTCCAGCCCGATTTGTTGCAGCATCCGGGCCCGCATCCACCCGAAGGAATCCCAAACCGTACAAACCGGAACCCCAAAACAGCAGGTGAATGAAAACTCCTCTCCAAACCGCGGGTATCATCCTTCTTGCGGGATCATGGCTTCTGATGGCTATTCCCGGTCTCAAACCCCTGTCTGACGCTTACGGAAAAGCGGGATCCGGCCTGGCGCTGACAGATACGGGCGAACTGCCGAATGGACCTGCATGGCAGGAGAATGATCACGTGGCAGGATCGCATAATGAGTGGGCCGACTATTTGGATCTTCAGATGACGCTGCTGGTGGCTAACCAGAACCTCCCCAATGCCGTGGCCGCATTGGTTTCCGGCGATGAAATCCACCTGCTGGCAGGGTACGGTATGGCCGATATGGAGTCGCAGGAGGAGGTGGATCCCGCATACCACCTGTTCCGCACCGGATCCGTGGCCAAGATTTTCACCTGGACCGCCATCATGCAGCTTTATGAAAGGGGGCTACTGGATCCGGACGACGACATCCGAAACCACCTGGAGCCGGAGTTGGATTTTCCGGTGCGTTTTGGCGGAGGGGATTACGGCCCTGTCACATTCAAGCATCTGCTGACGCATACGGCCGGATTCGAGGACGTGCTGG
>SKNL01000098.1 GCA_007120555.1 Balneolales bacterium | reverse complement strand
TACATGCGCTTGTCGGCCGGTGCGATCTCCTCGGTCTGGCCGATCAGGACCAGTTTGTGCTTTTTCAGCACTTCCACGTAGCGCTTGAGGTCGAGGTTGACGTTGAAGCCGGGGATGGATTCCAGCTTGTCGAGCGTTCCGCCGGAGTGGCCCAGCCCGCGTCCCGAGATCATCGGCACCGGCACGCCGCAGGCAGCCACAATGGGCGCCAGGATCAGCGAGGTCTTGTCGCCTACGCCGCCGGTGGAATGCTTGTCGACCTTGGTGCCGGGTACGCCGGACAGATCCAGCACTTTCCCGGAATGCAGCATTTCCCGCGCAAGCGCCGCAGCTTCCTCATCGTTCAGCCCGTTGATGAAAGCTGCCATAAGGAAGGCGCTCATCTGGTAGTCGGGCATCTCATCCTTGCGGTACTGCTGGATCAGATAGCGGATTTCATCGGATGTCAGGGTTTCCCGGTCGCGTTTTTTCCGGATCAGGGAGACAATGTTGTGAGATTTCATCTGTTTATAAATTATGATTCACAAGGTCAGATAGAATGTCCATGACGATGATAATCATGCTTCTGTGTGAAGGGTTGCCGTCATGGACATTTCATCAAATAACTATCTGGTTTAAAAAATCGCCTGTGCCTTTTTGGGCTGCCGGTTGGCCGGACAGAGAACCAATGAGTCGCTGACAGGGTTTACTTGTGAATTGTTGTGAAAAAAAGTGATATCTTGCTCAATTATCGGATAGAATATAACCAATGGCAACCGACAGATGGAAATCGATCTTTTTACCATCCTGATTTTGATCTTCCTCCTTTTTCCGTTCCTCAGACGGATTTTTGAAGGGCTGAAAGGGGGAGCAGAGCGGCCTGAGAAGGCGCGGACGGACGAGGACGCCTGGCCGCAGGCTGAGCCTGACCGCAGCGAGAGGTCACAGACCACTGCCAGAACCACTCAGACGGGCTCCCGGGAAGAGCGCGGGGAGCAGAGCTGGGAAGATTTTTTCGAAGGACTGGAAAAAGTGGTCGGCGGCGAAGAACCGGACCAGCAGCACTCCCGCAGTACGGGCAGCGGACAACATCCTGAAAGAACAGCTCAGGCATCCCGTCAGCAAGCTGCCAGCCCCAGCACACATTCCCAAAGCAGATCGCAGCGTGATTCCACGTATCGCCATCCTTCGCATGGTCCTGTTTCCGGATCTGGAGCGGGATCCAGACAGGGATCGGGTTCCCCGTCCTCTGACCCGTTTTCCTATGAGGGCAAGTCCCGCAAGGAGATCGGTGTCCATGCCGACCGGCTCAACCGGGAACTGACCGAAGGTGACAACCCCATTTATAAGGACCTGGATGAAGTGCCCGAAGTAGTTGTCACCGATACGCGGGGCAGAAAATATATCAAGGGGGTTCTGATGAATCCCGAGAAACTCCGTGACGGTATCCTTATCAAGGAGATCCTGGACCCGCCTAAATCGCGCCGGGCCAACCATCACAGACTCTGAACATTTCCCCGTGATTACCGTACTGGCCGACCGGCATCATTATCAGTTAGAACGATTCCTTTATCCCTCCCTGCGTCTTATGCAATACGATCCCATAGCGGGGTGGACTGCGGATCAGGTGCGGGAAGCGGATGCCCTGCTCGTGCGGACAACCAACCCTGTCAACAGCAGAACACTTCCTGAAAAAAGCCGGGTTCGTTTTGTTGCCACCGCTTCTGCGGGCAGGGATCATCTGGATGAGGCCTGGCTGAAACAGCTGGGTATTGCCGTTGCGGATGCCAAGGGGTCCAATGCCCGAAGTGTTGCTGAGTATGTCGCTATGGCCGTTCTCTCGGCTTGTGAAGCCCTGGAGATACCACCATCGGAGCTTACGGCAGGTGTGGTCGGTGCCGGTTTTACGGGCTCCGCTGTGGCGGATCTGCTCGAAAAGATCGGTGTTGGTTGCATACGGTACGACCCCCCAAGGGAAGAGCGGGAGCTGGAAGGCTCCCGGGACAGCGGTTCCGGTTCCAGTTTGAAACAGCCGTCGCCGGCAGGCCCATCCTTGCAACAATCCGTCCATCATTCCTTCCGGCCGGCTTTCCGGTCGGCTTCCCTTGAGGAGGCGTTGGGTTGTGATATCCTTACGTTGCACGTTCCGCTCGAACACAGCGGCCCTCATGCGACCCGGCACTGGCTGGATCGAAAAAAGCTTGCAGCATCACCCAAAAAAATCGTATTGAACGCTTCACGTGGCGGTGTGATGGACGAGGGGGCGTTGCTTGCAGCGCAACAGCGGGGAATTGTCCGCATGTTTGCCTGTGATGTATGGGAGAACGAACCCGTTTTCTCGGACACCACTGCAAACAGTGCCAGTCTGGCCACACCGCATATTGCCGGGTACTCCATTCAGGCAAAGCGCAACGCTTCGGAAATGATGTGCACAGCGCTGCACCGTTTTTTGGGCCTGGACAACCCGGAACAGGCAACTGAAGAACCGCAACACGAGGCACTTCCTGACAGGAACATGACGCTGCGCGATGTGCTGGGCCGGTTGCATCCTGTATTCTCGTATGATGCTTCGCTGCGCACGCTTATCGGGATGCCCGACGGGGAAAAGGGTCCGGCCTTTCTGCGTTTACGCCAGGACATGCCACTGCGGAATGAGTTTCCGGAAATCGGACTGGATCTTGAAATGTTTGACCGGCACCCCATCCTCAACACCCTCGGTTTCCGGGCAACGCAAACAGGAACAAGCTGACAAGGTGCAACGTGCTCACACCACTCACATACCGTGCCATTCCCGGACGCCATGTTTCAGCGGCCCGCCGGATTACCGCGATGATCCCCGGGCTGGTCATCCTGCTGGCGCTCCTGTGGCTGGCGCACGAGCTGGCACTGGAAGAGCGCATAGTGCTGTTTCGCTACCTGGCCATGGCATTTGCGGGATGTATGGCATTCATTACCCCGCACATGCTGTTCCCGGATGGCGACAAGACGCTGGTCCTGCAACTGAATCCGTCCCCCCGGCGGCTGTTTCTCCATCACCTGGTGAAGCTCCGTGCGCTGTGGCTCTACGGCTTGGCTGCCATTGCCGTCATTGCCTTTGGCGACAGTGTGAATCCGGCTCAGGATTTCCACGAGAAGACCCGGCTGTTTGCTGCGGGCCTGATCGCGCTTACGGCCATCATACTGTATGCGCTCTACCGTTTCGCAACCATCGGTGCGTCGTCTCAGCGCTGGAACGAAGGCAAGTCCGGGCGCCGGCTGTTTGAATCGCTCGATTCCGTTGGCAAAAGCATCCCTGTGGATGCCGGCATGTTTCCAACATTTCTGAGTACGATCCTGGTCACGTTCGTTGGCATGATGGTCGTGGTAGTCTCAGCGGCCATCCCGCACATGGTACTGGCCATTCTCCCCTTTGTGCTTTTCCTGGGATACTCGGGCTTCCTGCTTGGCAGGGAGATCCGGCATTACGACCGGCGCTACTACCAGAGTGACGCATTTTACTACGAGCTGTTCACCAATCCGGCCACCGGCTCCAAAGAATCGCGTGAACCGGCATCCTACGGATCCATCTACTGGGTTCCCAAGAGGTGGCGTGCGGCGGTCTGGACCCAGCTCGTGCAGCTGGACCGCAAGCGTCCCATGGGCCGCATCATCGCCCTGCTCAGTTTCACCTACTGGCTGCTCATCTGGCTCGGGACCCCGGAAAGCTGGCACGCCGGCTGGCTCCTGTTCTGGATACTGGCGAAAAACATGCTGGCATGGCCCGTATCCGATCCGGCCATCTCACCACCGGTATTCCACTGGTGGATGCTGCCACCGCGTGACTGGATGATCGCCCGGTTCTTTTTACAGACACGCTGGACCCTCGCGTTCCTGCTCACGGTTGCCGCAGCGGCATTGTTCTCCGAAGCGGCAAGCTGGCAGGCTGTGTGGATGTGGACTCTGGCCGATGTGGCGGTTTCGGCCGTATCCGCATGGCTTTTGTCCCGAAGCAACGAATTCGCCTTCCGGAGGAGATATGCATAACCTTTCAAGTGATATTTATGAGTGACTTTCTGAATGTAGAAAACCTATCGAAGCGGTACGGCACCGGGCCCATGATCCTGTCCGGCATGAACCACCATTTCCAAAAAGGCACGGCAACCGGGCTCATCGGGGCCAACGGATCAGGCAAGACCACGTTTCTGCGCCTGGTCTCGATTACGGCGTTTCCGACCGAGGGTACTATTACCTTTTTGGGGGAGCCGATCTACGATGCCCCGCACCGGTTTTTGAAACATATCGGGATTGTGACTGACGCCACGGACCTGCCGGCCTACCTGAGCGCCAATGAACTGCTGGAATGGACACTTCGGGCGCGAAAAAAGTGGGACGACAGCGATTCGCCCCGCCGGATGGACGAGCTCTTTGAGCGGCTCCATTTCGACGAGCGGCGGGAAAATCTGATCGGCACCTACTCCAGCGGGATGCTCCAGAAAACGATGCTGGCCTGCAGTCTCATCACACAGCCGGAGCTGATCCTGCTGGACGAGCCCTTCCGCGCCCTCGACGAATCCAGCAAAAAGGCATCGCTGGAAATGTTGAACGAGTACAAAAGCAGCGGAGGCACCATCCTGGTCTCCAGCCATCTGCGGCGCAGCCTGGCCAAACTGTGCGACGATTACATCACGTTTCCGGTGAGAGAAGATGCCTCCAGCCCATCTTGAAGAAAGAAGCATGACCATCCCCGCCAGGGAACGGTTCGGCCTCAGAGCCGGAACAGCCGACGGGCATTTTCCGTGGTGATACGGTCTGTCTCCTCAAGTGAGATACCGAACAGTTCGGACAGTTTTTGCGCCGTGTATTTTATGAAGGATGGTTCGTTGCGCTTGCCGCGCTTCGGCACCGGCGCCAGATAAGGGGCGTCCGTTTCCAGGACGAGCCGGTCCGGCGGCAAACCGGCCACCACCCGGTCCACTCCGGCGTTTTTGAACGTGACGACACCGCCTATGCCCAGGTACAGTCCCAGGTCCAGGGCCCGCCGTCCCTGTTCAGGGGTTCCGTTGAAGCAGTGCCAGATGCCCCTGAGACGCCCGTCCTGCTGCTCCTCGATGATATCCAGCAGATCTTTCGTGCTTTCACGGTTGTGCAGTATCACGGGTTTGTCCAGCATCTTGGCCGCCTGGCAATGCTCCCGGAGACTCTGTTGCTGGGCATCGATATGGTCCTTTGACCAGTAGTAGTCCAGTCCCGTCTCGCCAATGGCTATGATCTCGCCGGCATCCCCGTGTTCAAGCACCCGCTTGCCAAGCCTTTCCGCCGTACCGTTGATATCGCAGGGATGTACTCCTGCCATCTTGTGAAACCGGATACGCGGATGGGCAAGTTCATCCATTTGCTCCAGGGAACCGAAGTCGATTGCCGGCATCATGATGTCGGTGATCCCCGCCTGTGCCGCCCGGTCGAGAACGTCAGTGAGATCTTGCTGGAACTGTGGCAGATAAATATGACAATGTGTATCGATCATGATTCGGAAGCATTGTGAATCCAAAGCCGGAAGATAGGTATTCTTTGGCGGGATATCGAAAAGGTTGGCGGACCAGTACGGCCGGGTGACGGCGGGTCGCGCACAAATCAGCTCTACATATCACAAAAAGGCAATATTTTATTGGATTAATCGCGAAATGGATTGTAAGTTTTGTCCTGGTTCCTTGTCTTAACAAATAAAGATTCCCGCAAGCAGTGTTGGTATTCTTGCGAAAAGAAAGTATATTTTCACATATTTTACACATATATAAAAAGGAGTGCAATCCAATGTCTGATAACGAACGCAGAAAAGCAATAGACCTGGCTGTGGGCCAGATCGAAAAACAGTATGGCAAAGGGACCATCATGCGCCTGGGAGACCAGCCCATTGAAAACATCCCGTGCATATCCACCGGTTCGATGATGGTAGATCATGTACTCGGTGTCGGTGGCATACCCCGGGGACGTGTGACCGAGATTTACGGACCCGAATCGAGTGGCAAGACCACCCTGGCTCTTCATGTTATTGCCGAAGCTCAGAAAGCAGGCGGACATGCGGCACTCATAGACGCCGAACACGCCTTTGACCCCAAATATGGCAAGGCGTTGGGAATCAAAATCGATGAGTTGCTCATCTCTCAGCCTGACAGCGGGGAGCAGGCACTGGAAATTGCCGAGACCCTTATCCGTTCGGCCGCGCTCGATGTCGTTGTCATCGACTCGGTAGCTGCACTTGTTCCCCGTGCCGAACTTGAAGGCGAAATGGGTGACGCTCAGGTGGGCTTGCAAGCCCGGCTTATGTCACAAGCCCTGAGAAAGCTTACAGGAGTCGTAAACAGAACTCATACCGCCGTGATTTTCATCAACCAGCTCCGCGAGAAGATCGGTGTGATGTTTGGAAATCCTGAAACCACGACCGGTGGCAAGGCACTCAAATTTTATTCTTCGGTCCGTATCGATATACGCCGCATCGGTGCCATCAAACGTGGTGATGATGTAATCGGGAATCGCACCAAGGTGAAAGTGGTAAAAAACAAGGTGGCACCTCCCTTTAAAACATGTGAATTCAATATCATGTACGGTCAGGGAATTTCACGCATCGCAGAACTGCTCGATCTGGCTGTTCAGTATGATATTGTCCAAAAACGAGGCAGCTGGTACCGCTATGACGGTGAACCTATAGGACAGGGAACCGACTCGGCCATGCAGTTCCTGCAGGAAGACCCCAAGCTCAGCTCTGCCATCGAGGATATTGTACGGCGCAAGCTGATGCCTGACCAATACCCGGATAACGGCAAGGAGACGGATTCCGCATCAGCTAAAAGCACAGCAGCAAAAAGTGCGGCATCACCCGTCAAATCCAGTGATAACGGCGACAACTGAGGGGTGAGTTCTTTACAATAACATCCATAACCGGTTTTATTAATGGATGAATCAGCATCTTCCCTGCCTGGGCGCTGTACGGATATTGTTACACAGAAACGCAAAAAAGAGAGAGTTTCTCTTTTTGTCGAGGGATCGTTCCTGGACGGGTTTCACCGCGCCGTCATTGAAAAGGCCGGTATTTCCAAAGGTGATCTGATCTCAGAAGAACGTTACAGGGAGCTGTGCCGGCTTGACAGGCAGCATCAATTGAACGATCAGATCTACCGGTGGCTGGCGGTCCGGAATCACTGCTCCGGTGAAATCGTCAGGAAAAGTCTGGCCAAAGGATTCACTTCCGAAGAGGCCCGGGACGCCCTGAAGCCTTTCATTGAAAAGGGATACCTGGACGATGCCCTTTTTGCTGAAGCCTTTTCCAGGGAAAAAAAAGACCGTTATGGATGGGGGCCGGCAAAAATCAGACAGGCTCTGGCCCAAAAAGGAATAAAAAAACAGTATATTGATTTTGCTCTTGAAAATACCTTTACGGAAGACCATCTCAATGATGCTTTGGAACAGGCTGCGCTGAGTGCAGCAAAGCGATTGATGAGAGCGGAACCGGGCTTGAAGCGCAGAAAGAAACTTGCAGACTTTTTGATTCGAAGGGGATTTCCGGGACACAAAGTAATGGAGAAATGCGATGAACTGCTAAAAAAGCTGGAGAATGAAGAGCTTTAATATCGAACGTTTTATTCGATTTCTTATAGGACTGGCTATCGTACTGCTGATCCTGTTCGTTCTCTATCGCTTTTTTGTGCTGGTTCTGTACGCACTGATTGCACTGGTCTTTTCCTATATTCTCGATCCATTTGTCAACCGAATGCAGGCTTTCGGATTGAACCGGACCCTGTCAATCAGCCTGGTTCTGTCCACCCTTGTTTTGTTGCTGGTCTGGTTTTCAAGTACCATCCTTCCCGCCATTGCCGGCCAGGTAATCCTGCTGGGGCAGCAGCTTAATATTGATGCCATCCTGAGAGTCACTGCAGAAATCGAGGAACAGATCCTGAAAAGAGTCCCTTTCCTGCCTGAGGGTTTTCTGCGCGAGAATATTCCTGGTGCCGTTGAAACCCTGTTCCAGACCGATGACATCTCCCATACGATCAACAACATCCTTGGAATTTTTGCCAATATATTCTGGGCTTTCATCGTAGTACCTTTTGCCACGTTCTTTATCCTAAAAGACGGTGCTCAACTTCGCCGGAATATCCTCGAGCTTGTTCCCAACAAGTATTTCGAAAGTGTACTGACCGGCATTGAGAAAGTTGAGAAAAGGCTGGTCACCTACTTTAAAAGTGTCGGCCTGCAAAGCATAATCATTGCCACAACGTCAACCATTTTGCTCAGTTTTGCAGGCTTGAACAATGCATTATCCGTTGGCATCGCTGTCGGGGTCGCCAACATCATCCCCTATTTCGGGCCGGTCATCGGTTATATTCTATCCATCATTGTCTCTATTCTTGAGACCGGTGATTTCTCATTGGTTATCTATGTATTCATTGCCATACTCATCACCCAGATCATTGATGTCAGCATCGTACAGCCGACACTCTTTTCGAGATCGGCCAACCTGCATCCACTTGTGATCCTGTTTGTAGTTATGACCGGAGCTGAACTGGCCGGCATATTCGGTATGCTTGTTGCCGTACCCATTACAGCCACTATTGTGATTACCATCAAACAGATCCGATGGAGCATTGAAAACTACACGATATTCAGTCCTGTCGAACCGAAAACGTAAAATATTCCCATGATAAAACTGAGGCCATTACCAGAAGGCGGAACCATCGGAATCATGGCCCCGTCTTCACCTATTGAGCCCAAGCGACTTGAGAATGGTGTCGCGTATTTTGAAAAACGGGGATACCGGGTAATCGTCAAACCAAGCTGCCACGCACGGGACAACTACCTGGCCGGCAGCGCCGAAGACCGTGCATCAGAACTGATGCAACTTGTCACGGATCCGGATGTGGACCTGATCTTTTTTGCCCGTGGCGGTTTTGGCAGCAGCGCCATGCTCCCCCTGCTTGATTTCGAGGCAATCAAATCAGCCAGAAAACTGATGATCGGCTACAGTGACATCACGGCACTGGAATGGGGAATCTATGCCCGGACCGGCATCCCCTCCCTGTCAACCGGCATGCCCGCTACCGATTTCTATATGGATCCGATTCATCCCGACTTTGAGAAGACTTTCTGGAGTTTCATGCAAACCGGAAAAATCGATTACGATCTCCCGGTTCCTGCCAACCGCGCCGCCGGTGAAGTCAGGGGGATTGCCTTGCCGGGCACACTGTCGGTTGCAGCCAAACTGAGCGGTTCTCCTTACTTTCCCGATCTTGACAACACCATCCCGATTCTCGAGGATGTGGGAGAACCCCGGCACAAAACCGAAGGCTATCTCTGGCAGGCCAAGCTGGCCGGTTGGTTTCAGGCAGCCAATGCTGTCATTTTCGGGTCATTTTCGCCTCCCGAAGAGGAGACTTTTGATGACGTTCCATCAATGGAGAAAGTACTGGACCGATTGCTGAAGGATACCGACCTGCCGGTAGTGCGGGATGTACCCTACGGACATATCGATCACAAAGTGCCCTTTCCACTGGGAGTGGAATTGAACCTTTCTTTTGGTAATACAGTTAAAATCACCAGCACACAATCAATTTTTGATCTTTGAAGCCAAAAAACATCGTCGTTTTTGCCTCTGGCACAGGATCGAATTTCAAAGCGCTGCATAAGGCCACTTTGAAAAAAGAGGTTCCTGCCCGGATCACTGCATTGATAAGTGATAACCCGGATGCCGGTGCGTTGGCATATGCCCGGGAGAATGATATCCGCAGTATCGTTCTGTCTCCCGGGGATTACGACAAGCCGTCGTCATATGCAGATGAACTGCGCAAGATTCTCTACAAGGAATCTCCCAACCTTATTGTTCTCGCCGGCTATTTAAAAAAAATACCGGATGAAATAGTGGATTTGTACAAGCGCAGAATAATAAACATACATCCCGCCCTGCTGCCAAAATACGGTGGGAAAGGATGGTATGGCATGCGTGTTCACCGGGCCGTGATTGAAAACCGCGACAAGGAATCCGGCTGCACGGTCCATTATGTAACCAGGACCTACGACGAGGGTCCTGTCATTGCACAGGTCAAGGTTCCTGTCCGGGAAAATGACACTGCGGAATCGCTGGCTGCCCGGGTACTCAAGCAGGAGCATCTCCTGTATCCCAAAGTTGTCCGCTTTCTGCTTTCTCACAACTGACGGTTATTTCTCGTGGCTTTTTCCCATCCACACTGCTCCTTTTCCGGGTATTTCCCGGTTTATTCAAGGAGCCGCCAGATAACCTGCTATCGGACTTCCCGGTCCGGACCTGTTCAAAACAGGTATGATCGTCTCCATGCCACCCAATAAACATTCCGAATCCAGACAACATGACTCCTGATCCCCATATCCAACTTCCCGCCATTTCCGTAACACGGGCCTTGATCTCCGTTTCCGATAAAACCGGGATACCGGAGCTGGCCCGGGAACTTCATCAGTCCGGAATTCAGGTAATATCCACGGGCGGGACTGCCCGTCTGATCCGCGATTGCGGTATTCCTGTAACGGACGTCTCGGATGTTACCGGTTTTCCGGAATGTCTGGATGGACGTGTCAAAACATTGCATCCCAAAATCCATGGAGCATTGCTGGCGCGTCCGAAAATAGAAGCGCATGCCCTGACGCTGAAAGAGCTGGAGATACAGCAGATCCAGCTTGTGATTGTAAATCTGTATCCCTTCCGGGGAGCCGTCCGGGAGCGGCCCGGGGACATGGAACATGCCGTTGAGAACATTGATATCGGTGGTCCGGCCATGGTCCGGGCTTCCGCAAAAAACTTTGAGAATGTCTGCGTAGCCACCCACCCCGACCAGTACCGCAAGCTTCTTGATGAAATAAAAGACAACGGAGGCAGGATAAGTGGAAAAACCCGTGCCGAATTTGCTCTTCGGGCGTTCCAGATGACGGCATCTTATGACCAGGCCATAGCCAGTACTTTGGATCTGCTCTTGCAAAACTCAGGGGCCGCCACAGGACAAACGGAAGATGCAGAAAGGAATGACAAAGCCGCTGAAAGCAACAACGAAGCTTCCGCCCCCCCGATCCAACCAGTCCTGAACATGCATGTTCCCTTGCACCGCCAATTGCGTTACGGAGAAAATCCGCATCAGGCAGCCGCAGTTTACGGAAACCCGGAACAGTACATTGACTGTTTTCACGGCAAGGAGTTGAGCTACAACAACTATCTGGATATTGACGCTGCCCTGCGCCTGGGTTCCGACTTCCCGGAAACCGACAAGGCATTATGTGCCATTTTCAAACATACACTCCCCTGTGGTGCGGCCCTTGCAGAAACCCCGGAAAGGGCCTGGGAAAAAGCGTTTTCCACCGACACCACATCACCTTTCGGTGGCATCGTGCTCTTTAACAGCCGGCTCGACGCCGCAACGGCCGCTTTGGTCGATGAGATATTTACGGAAATCATTCTGGCCCCATCCTACACGGATGAAGCTCTTGAACTGCTGAAACGCAAAACAAACAGGAGGCTGATACGGATACTGTCATGGCCGGATGCCAGCCTTCCACGGGTGCGTTCTACAGTGGGAGGATTTTTATGGCAGCACCCGGACACGGGATTCCAAAATGAGAAGCGGGAGGTGGTCACCCGGGTTCATCCCGACGAAAATCAATTGGCATCGCTTGAATTTGCCTGGATCGTCGCAAAACATGTGACATCAAATGCCATTGTATATGCCCGGGACCTCCAGACCATCGGCGTCGGTGCGGGCCAACCCAATCGTGTGGATGCATCAAGGATCGCCTCCGGGAAAGCAAAGGAATTCGGACATGAACTCAAAGGGTGCGTAGTGGCATCAGATGCTTTCTTTCCCTTTGCCGACGGCGTTGAGGAAGCGGCGCGTGCCGGAGCTTCTGCTGTCATTCAGCCCGGAGGCAGTGTCCGGGATGATGAAGTGATCGCCCGGGCCGACGAGCTGGGGGTCGCCATGATCCTCACCGGGACCCGGCACTTCCGGCACTGATGTGAATCCGTTGCAGTGACTTGAAATACCTATTCCAGTGACTTGAACAGCCCTTTGCAGAGACACGAGACCTGTCTATTTTTTTTAAATTTCACTCAAAGAAATTCGCAAAAGGCCGTTTAATATTGTAACTTTCAAAGTTATAATATCCCCCCCCGCAAGTACATGTAATTCCCCTAATATTTATCTATGCAGCAGTCTGAAGCTACTTATACAAAAACAACCGCCAGCCAGAACAATGCCAAAGGTGGACTTTTTGATTGGCTGTACACCGATATCGCAATCGACCTGGGTACCGCCAACACTCTCATTCATGCCCGGAATCAGGGCATCGTGCTCAACGAACCATCAATAGTTGCACTTAATCTGGAAAATCAGGCTGTCGCAATCGGACATGAAGCACGGCTGATGCACGAAAAAACGCACAGGAAGATCCGGACAGTACGTCCGCTTCGTGATGGTGTCATTGCAGATTTTGAAGTTGCCGAACACATGATCAGGGGGATGATCAAAAAGGTGAAAGTCAAATGGTACTCATCCACCCGGAAAATGGTGGTTTGCGTACCGAGCGGCATCACAGAAGTGGAAAAACGTGCCGTTCGTGACAGTGCCGAGCATGCAGGTGCGAAAGAGGTCTATTTGGTGGACGAACCCATGGCTGCTGCTATCGGCATAGGACTTGATGTTCATGAGCCCGTGGGAAACATGATCGTGGACATCGGTGGAGGCACCACGGAAATCGCGGTAATCGCCCTGTCGGGCATCGTCTATTCGCAATCGGTCCGGCTGGGCGGAGACGAGCTTAACGAGGACATCATCAACTACTTCCGGCGAAATCACAACCTGCTTATAGGTGAGCGCACCGCAGAGCAGGTCAAGTGTCTGATTGGTTCCGCAGCGCCGCTGGATGAAGAACTCGAGCTTACGGTCAAAGGTCGTGATCTGGTGAACGGCGTACCCCGCACACGCATCGTTACCTCAAAAGATATCCGCGAAGCCATCTCTGAATCCGTGAACACGATTGTCGAGTCTGTTACAAAGTCACTTGAGCAAACACCCCCTGAACTGTCCGCTGACATACTGGATCGCGGAATCTTCCTTACAGGTGGCGGTGCGCTTCTTATGAACCTGGACAAGCTGATCATGGAAACGACAGATCTGCCGGTTCATATTGCTGAAGACCCCCTGACGGCTGTGGTCCGTGGTACCGGCAAGGTTCTTGAAGATCTGGAATACTACCGTGCCATTCTAACCTGACAGAATGTTACCTGAATGCAGTTTTCACTCCGCAAGACGGATGATGTACGAGATCATGTTCTGACCGTACTTTTCCTGCTGATCGCTTTTTTTCTCATGGTTTTTCGCCATGACGGCGGGTTGCAGACCGTACGCAAGGCATCCATTCTCGCCATGAGCTATATTGAGCAACCGCTTTCCCAGATAAGGGTTTACCGCAGTGCGTTGCAATCAAGTGAGCAGCTGGGCAGGCAGAATATCCTGCTACAGGATGAGCTCAGCCGGCTCCGGTCCGTCAGAGAGGAAAATCTTGTCCTGAAGAACATGATTGGCCTTCGGGACACAACCGACCTGGAGCTCATTCCCGTCAGGATTGTAGCAAAAAACCTGACCGGCATCAACAACTCATTTACCGTCAACAAGGGCAGCCGGGATGGCATAGAGCCGGGAATGCCCCTGATTACACCGGAAGGCCTTGTGGGACAGACTATCCTCTCCACAACGGGACATGCCCAGATTATGCCTTTTTTAAATCCGTTATTCCGAACGAGTGCCCGGATCCAGGGCAACAGGGCTTACGGAATCGTATCATGGAGTACAGACCAATCCAATGAACTTGTGATGCGCTATGTGCCGCTAACGATTGATGTTCCTCTCGGATCCGTTGTGGAAACCTCCGGTTTCAGCAATCAATTTCCTCCCGGAATACCCATTGGAACCGTCACGAGGACCCGTCCCGAGGAGGGCCGGGACACCCAGCAGATCTACATTCGTCCGTTCGTCTCCCTGCATCAGACGGCCGAAGCATTCATTGTCCGTTTTCAACCCGAGCCTGAAGTGGAAGAGCTTCTGCTGCAAT
>SKNL01000007.1 GCA_007120555.1 Balneolales bacterium | reverse complement strand
TGCGCCATCGAAATGATGGCAACGGCGGCCTCACGATACGACTTTGACCGGTTCGGGATCATCCCGCGCTCCTCACCCCGCCAGGCGGATGTCATGATCGTGGCCGGGACGGTCACCCTCAAAATGGCTACCCGCATCAAGCGGCTTTACGAGCAGATGGCCGAACCGCGCTATGTGATCAGCATGGGCTCCTGCTCCAACTGCGGCGGACCTTACTGGGAGCACGGGTACCATGTACTCAAGGGCGTTGACCGGGTTGTTCCTGTGGATGTGTACGTGCCGGGATGTCCGCCCAGGCCCGAAGCACTGCTCCAGGGTTTCCTGCATCTCCACGACAAGATCATGAAGGAGAGCCTGATAGAGGGAATTGGCAGCAAGCCGGTTGTGATCCACGACAAGGGCGGCGACGACATCCAGGTCAAAAGCGCCGAAGAGACCGACGAGCACAAAACAGCCCAGATCGAGTTTCCGCAACAGGATGTTGCGCGCAAAAAGGAGGGTGCCTGATGAAGACTGCCGAAGAACTGCACCGTATCCTCGCGGAAAAATTCGGTGAAGAGCTTTTTGAACTAAAGCAGGACGAACCGGCGGCGCCTTGGATCATCGTGAAAGCGGAACAGATCCGTGAGGTATCCAAGTTTCTGCGGGATGAACCCGGCCTCCGGTTTGACTCGCTCATGTGCCTGAGCGGCGTGCACTATCCCAAAGAGAACGCTCTCGGAGTAACCTATCACCTTTTCTCCACCAGTGAAAAGCACAAACTGACGCTCAAGGTAATCATGCCGGAAGAGGATGCGCATCTGCCGACCGTCGAGCAGATCTGGAAAACCGCCGACTGGCATGAGCGCGAGGCATACGACATGTTCGGCATCCGCTTTGACGGTCATCCCGATCCGCGTCGCATCCTGTGCCCGGACGACTGGGAGGGATATCCCCTGCGTAAGGACTACCGGGTCCAGGAATTCTACCGCGGAATGAAAGTGGAGTACTGAGCATGACAAATGTGAAAGAAAAAGGACCTGAAGTAACACTTTCGCCGCCTGTGGATGCGGGCAACGGCCTCAAAACCCAGGAGATGGTCATCAACATGGGGCCGCAGCACCCGTCGACGCACGGGGTGCTGAGAATGGAACTGACCCTGAACGGCGAAATCGTTACCAGGGCCATTCCGCATATCGGATATCTCCACCGCTGCTTTGAGAAGCACTCCGAGGCCATGAACGACTACAACAAGGTCGTCCCCTATGTGGATCGCATGGACTATGTGGCGGCCATGAACAACGAACTTGGTTATGCCATTGCCATGGAACGGCTCATGGATATACAGGTGAACGACCGCGTTGAGTACATCCGTGTTCTTATGGCCGAACTGCAGCGTATTGCCAGCCACCTGCTGGCCCTCGGGACGTTCGGCCTGGATATCGGAGCGTTCACCCCGTTCCTTTACTGCTTCATTGAGCGGGAAAAAATCCTGGACATC
This sequence comes from Balneolales bacterium, assembly GCA_007120555.1. GTDB lineage: Bacteria > Bacteroidota > Rhodothermia > Balneolales > Natronogracilivirgulaceae > SKNL01. Next base: position 2,558 of record SKNL01000007.1, on the reverse strand, counting down.
TTTGAAAAAGCCAGCGGCGCCCGACTGCTCTACAACTATATCTGGATCGGCGGATTGATGAACGACGTCCCTGCCGATTTCAAGACCGACACGGCCGCTTTTGTGAAATCGTTCCGTCCCAAGATCAAGGAACTGAACGACCTGCTCTCCCACAACAAAATCTTTATTGACCGCACGGCCAACGTCGGGGTCCTTCCCGATAAAGTGGCGATCAACTACGGGGTCTCCGGTCCCAGCCTGCGCGGATCCGGCGTGGCGTGGGATCTGAGGAAAGACGACCATTACTCCATCTACGACCGTTTCGAGTATGATGTGATCGTTGGGAAAGGCGAGATGGGTACTGTTGGCGACTGCTGGGACCGGTACATAGTCCGCGTCTGGGAAATGGAAGAGAGCCTGAAGATCATTGAGCAGGCACTGGATCAGATGCCCGATGAAGGTGACGTGCAGGAGGCCATACCCAAAAAAATCCGACCCCCTGCCGGTGAGATCTACTGCCGGACAGAGACCCCCCGCGGTGAGCTGGGATATTATATCATCAGCGACAAGTCGACCACCCCGTTCAGGGTCAAGGCCCGGGCGCCGAGTTTTGTGAATTTAAGTGTTTTGCCTGCCATCTCCGTCGGCGCCATGGTGGCCGACATGGTGGCGATAATCGGAAGTATTGATATTGTACTCGGTGAAGTAGACCGATAGCATGTAAAGGAAAGTACTATGCAGCAATTTCTGGAAAGTTTTCTGCCGGCCGGACCCGTGGTCGTCTTTGTCTTTTCCATCATCCCGTTGATGATCATCCTGATCTATGCCCTTTTTGCCATCTGGCTGGAGCGCAAGGTGGCCGGACATATCCAGGATCGTCTGGGACCGATGCAGACAGGCGGGTGGCATGGATGGGCACAGACCATTGCCGACCTGCTCAAGATGATCCAGAAAGAGGATATCGTCCCGGCAAAGGCTGACCGTTTCCTTTTCAAGATGGCACCGTTTATCGCTTTTGCCGCATCTTATGCAGCGTTCGTGGCCATACCATTCAGCAGCGGCTATATCGGAAGCATGATCGATGTGGGCGTATTCTACATCGTGGCGATCACCTCGCTGCTCTCGGTCAGCATCATCATGGCCGGCTGGGCCTCCAACAACAAATGGTCGCTGCTCGGGGCCATGCGGACCGCCGCACAGACGGTGAGCTATGAGGTCCCCACTGTGGTAACCATCCTTTCCGTGATCATCGTGACAGGGACTCTCAACCTGATGGAAGTGACCGAAATGCAAACAGGTAATGCATTCCTCGGTTTTCTTCCCAACTGGTTTATCTTCCACAGTCCCTTCATGATGATTGCATTCGTGCTCTTTTTTATCGCTTCCCTGGCCGAATCTCACCGGGTTCCCTTTGATCTCCCCGAGTCGGAATCAGAGCTGGTCGGCGGCTACCAGACCGAATACTCCGGAATGCGCTGGGGGCTGTTCATGCTTACCGAATACGCCGACATGCTTCTCTTGTCGCTGGTAGGCGCCACGCTCTTTTTCGGCGGATGGAACAGTCCGTTCGGCTCTTTCATGGACGGTCCGGTATGGGGTGCCTTCTGGATGCTGTTGAAGGGCATGGTCCTTGTGTTCGTGATGATGTGGCTGCGCTGGACCCTTCCCAGGCTGCGCGTCGACCAGCTGATGAACCTCTGCTGGAAATACCTCATCCCGCTCTCTTTTGTCAACCTTGTGCTCATCGCACTCTGGGAAATGATTTTTTAACCTGAATAACTGCTGTTATGGTCAAAGCACTATCTGACACTTATCTCACCTTCAAAACCATTTTCACCGGGATGGGCATCACCTTTCGCCATCTCTTCACAAAATCGGTCACGGTTCAATATCCACTGCAACGTGATGTGCTCCCGGAACGCGTGCGGCTCAAGCTGCACGTGAATATCGATGACTGCATCGGGTGCCGCCTGTGTGAACGTGCCTGTCCGGTAGAGTGCATTGATATCGGCACCATAAAGTCCACCGACGACGATGATCTCGGGGAGACATCCACCGGTCACAAAAAAAAGCTGTGGGTGGACAAGTTCGATATCGACATGGCCAAATGCTGCTACTGTGAGCTATGCGTGCATCCGTGTCCCACCGACTGCATCACCATGGTAGAAGAGTACGAATATTCTACCTATGACCGAAATGACCTCATTTTTCCGTTTTCCGATATGACTCCGGAGCAGATCGAGGAAGCCAACCGCAAGCTTGAGGAAGAAGCGGAGGCGAAACGCCGCAAGAAGGAGGAAGCGATGCTCGCCAAGAAGAAAAAAGCGGAGGCGCAAGCCGCAGGCGGGGAAGCGGAAGGAGATAAGCCGAAAGATGCCGCTTCCGGCGGCTCAGCGGAAACCTCCGGAGGTGGCGACAAAGAAAAAGCAGCCCGTCGCGCAGAACGGGAAGCGCGCCGTGCCGCCCGAAGGGCTGAACGCGAGGCGAAGAAAAAATCAGAAGAATAATCTGCGATGCCATTGAAGCAAATAAATGGATGCAATACGATCATGCAATACGATCATGCAATACGATCATGC
>SKNL01000030.1 GCA_007120555.1 Balneolales bacterium | reverse complement strand
TCTTCCAGGGTGATTTCATTCATATGGGGACAGCGGATGCTGCACATCCTGAGCATCTCCTTGTCCGGGTTTTCAGCCGCAATATTGTCCCCCATGGCACATTCGGTCAATATCAGGAAACGCCTGGCATCGGATTCCCTTACAAATCGTGTCATCGCCGTAGTGGATCCGCTGTAATCGGCCGCTTCCACGACTTCAGGCGAACATTCCGGGTGGGCGACTACCACGGTATCGGGAAACTGGCTCCGTGCATTTCGGATATCCTCCACGGTGAATTTATCGTGTACTTCACACCGTCCGTCCCAGATGACCATGTCATCCTTTCCAGTGCGGTCACTGCCGGGATAGATTACATTTTTCCCTGTCTCCCGGGCAATGTTTTTGGCCAGGAATTCATCAGGAAGGCAGATGACCGAATCCGTGTCCAGCTTGCGTACGATATCAGCGGCATTGCTTGATGTGCAGCAGACATCGGTTTCCGCCTTCACATCAGCATAGGTATTGATGTAGGTGACTACCGGGATGCCGGGGTAGCGTGCTTTCAGGTCACGGACATCCTGCGCTGTGATACTTGCGGCCAGCGAGCAGCCGGCCACCTTGGCGGGCAGCAGCACCATACGGTCAGGATTCAGTATCTTGGCGGTTTCCGCCATGAAACGGACACCACAAAACACGATGCGATCGGCATCTGTTTCGGCAGCGATCCGTGCAAGTCCAAGAGAGTCTCCCACATGATCCGGGATGCTGTAGAACAGGGCCGGCTCCATGTAGTTATGTCCGAGAATGACGGCGTTTTTCTCTTTCTTGAGCCGGTTGATCTCGTATGCGATTTCTGCCTTGAAGGCCAGCTCACTTTCCGGCACGATATCCTGCAATGTTCTCTTCAGAAACTCCAGGGTCTCGGATGCCGATGCGGTTTCCGGCATTTTTAGATTCATGTGTATCTGTGTTAGTTATCCTGAAAAAAATCTGGTGACAACATCGAGGCGGATGCGCCCTGCCGGGCGCACAAAGAAAAAGGAGGCATGATGGATATCATACCTCCTTTTCAAAAACCATCTGTATCAGTGGTAACGCTGAATATCAGCTTTCCTTGTTATCGTCGCTTTCTTTCTTGTAATCTTTCTTTTGATCTTCCTCTTTTACCTGATTCTGATCACTTTCCATTTTCTGAAGTTTTTCCTTCAGATCCTGCAATCCGGACATCTCGCCGAGTGTCAAAGCACCCGACGTGGCTGAGGCAGCCTGCTGCTCTTTCTTTTTGGCAGCTGCTTCTTTCTTTTTGTCCATTTTGCCGATTTTATTCTGGCTGACGATAACACTTTTGCTGTTTTCATCAAATTCAGTGACAACCACTTTCAGCTCGTCACCTTCCTTGTACGATTCAGCGAGGTTGTCTCCGTGCTCGGCTTCCCGAGCTGGCATGAACGCTTCAACGCCCAGCGGGAGTTTGGCAAATACGCCTCTGTCGGTTACACGGCTCACAACGGCATCGGTCTCATTGCCAACGGTGTATTCCACAGCGTATTTTTCCCACGGATTATCCTGGACCTGCTTGTGACCAAGAGAGATCCGGCGGTTGTCGAAATCAACCGAAAGGATAACGACCTCCAGCTCATCGCCTTTGTTTACGACTTCGCTGGGATGGTTCACCTTGTCGGTCCAGCTCATGTCGGAGATGTGGACGAGACCGTCGATTCCGGGCTCAAGCTCCACAAACACACCAAAGTTGGTAAGGTTGCGGACCACACCCTTGTGCTTCGATCCGACCGGGTAACGTTCCAGGAGATCTTCCCATGGATCCGATTGCAATTGTTTGACACCAAGCGAGACCTTGCGTTCGTCCTTGTTGATGTTGAGCACCACGCATTCGATCACCTGGTTTTTTTCTACCAGCTGGGAAGGATGCTTGATATGCTGCGTCCATGACATCTCGCTGATGTGGACCAGTCCCTCAACCCCTTTCTCCAGTTCGATAAAGGCACCGTAATCGGCGATGGAAACCACCTTGCCCTGAACCTGGATTTTTTCGGGGTACTTCTGGGCGATCTCATCCCACGGATGCGGCTGAAGCTGCTTGAGGCCAAGCGATATCCGCTTGCGCTCCTCATCGAATTCCAGGACGACCACGTTCAGGCGCTGGTCCAGCCGGACGATCTCGGAGGGGTGTTCCACACGTCCCCATGAAAGGTCGGTGATGTGCAGGAGTCCGTCCACACCGCCAAGGTCGATAAACACGCCGAAGTCGGTGATGTTCTTGACCACGCCTTCAAGAATCTGTCCGGGCTCCATGCTTGCCAGGATCTGCTCGCGCTGCTCTTCCAGATCGGATTCAACGAGCGCACGGTGCGAAACGACCACGTTTTCGCTGGACATGTTGAGTTTGACCACCATGAATTCCATGGTCTTGCCTACATAGGCATCGAAGTCGCGGACCGGGCGCACATCGATCTGCGAACCGGGAAGGAACGCGTCGATACCATTGATATCCACAACCATTCCGCCCTTGATCCGGCGTTTGATGTAACCTTCAATGATTTTTTCGGAGGTGTGCGCATCTTCAATATCCTGCCATACGCGCAGTGAGTCGGCTTTGCGGCGGGAAAGGACAAGCTGCCCGTCACGGTCTTCCACCTTGTCGAGAAACACTTCGATTTCGTCGCCGATGTTAAGCTGATCCGGATTCTTGAATTCGTTCAGCGGTACGATTCCCTCGGACTTGAATCCGATATCCACGATGACGTATTTCTCATCCATTGAGAGTACGCGACCGGTGACAATCTCTTTTTCGGAAAACGCGGTGAGCGTGCCCTCATACATTTTGACCATTTGATTGAACCGGTCATCGTCATACTCTTCGGAAGCCTCTTCGAGTTCTTCCATCCTGTACACTTTTTCTCCTACTTCACCGCTAAACGAGGGGAGCTTGTATTCTTCTTCCTTCGGCTCTTCGGCGGGCTGCGCTTCCACGGATGCTGCTTCTTCCGGAGCGGGTTGTTCTACGGGAGTTTCCTCCTTTGCGGCTTCCTCTCCTGGGGACTCCGCTGCTGCCGCTTCTTCCGGAGCGGCCTCTTCGGTAAACTGTTCTTCGGCAGGATCGGCCTTGGTGGTCTTATCGGCGGGTTCCGGCGTCTCTTCTTCCGCTTTTTCCACTGTGGACTCCTCCGGCTTCTCTTCCTCCGTGACGGCGGATTCCTTTTTCTTCTCCTCAGCGGCGGTTTCGTTTTCAGCGGCCTGCTCTCTTACCTCTTCGTTTGCTGCGGCTGCCGCTTGATCTTTCTGTTCTTCTTTTTCGAGGTCTTTCTTTACTTCATCGGTCATTTAGATATCCTTTGTTTCTGTTTGCCGCCTGACCGGTACTCTGTGTCAGGGGATTATGGTTCTGGTTTAGGTTAACTTATGCTGCCTTGTGCTGCTGTAGATCTATTACGGATGTACTTCAAAATTCTTGTTACCTGCTCCTCAAAAGTGAGGGACGTGGAATCGATTTCCACGGCATCATCCGCCTTTTTCAGGGGGGCGATATCGCGTGTCGAGTCGATGCGATCCCTTGTTTCCACATTTTCCCGCACCTGTTCCAGGGAAACCTGTTCCCCCTTGCGGATGCGTTCATCATATCTGCGCCGGGCACGTGCCCCGGGATCTGCTGTGAGAAAGAACTTGAGATCAGCGTCCGGAAAAACGACAGTTCCCAGATCTCTTCCTTCCAGGACAACATCGCTGTCTTCCGAAACATCGCGAAGGAGCTGACGTACCGTGTTTCTTACTTCTTCCATGGCAGCTACTTCACTGACCCGGCTGTTTACGCTGTCAGACCGGATATCATCGGTGATATCTGTTTCGCCGTGAAAGACACGGGCCTCCGTTACATGAAACTCAAAACGAAGACCGTGGTTGTCCAGTATTTCAATGAGCCGGGTGCGGTCCTGATCATATTGGAGATAGAGGTACGTAAAACCCCGGTACATGGCCCCGCTGTCGACATAATCAAAGCCGGTGCGACGGGCAACTTCCTTGGCTGTGGTACTTTTTCCGGCGCCTGCCGGACCATCTATTACTATGATCAATGATCTTTTCCGTTATACCTGACGCT
>SKNL01000016.1 GCA_007120555.1 Balneolales bacterium | reverse complement strand
TCACATCAATGATCTGGGCGCCGTTTTCAATCTGCTCCCGGGCCACCGACAATGCTTCCTCGAACCTGTCTTCGCGGATAAGGCGTGCGAATTTGCGCGAGCCGGAGACATTGGTCCGCTCGCCGACATTGACAAAATTCGTCTCGGGCCTGACTACCAGCGGTTCGAGTCCGCTCAGGCGCAGCCAGGGCTCGCTGTCGGGGATGGTCCGCGGCTGGTGCCGGGCCGCCACTTCCGCAAATTGCGCGATATGCTCCGGCGTGGTGCCGCAGCAACCGCCCACCATGTTCAGCCAGCCCTCGGAGGCGTAGGCCCCGAGCTGCTTCGCCATGAAATCAGGTGATTCGTCGTATTGGCCAAACTCGTTGGGCAGGCCGGCGTTGGGATAGAGCGTCACCGGAGCGGTTGCAATGCGCGAAATCTCACGGATGAACGGGCGCATCTGCTGTGAGCCGAGCGCACAGTTCAACCCCACGCTCAGCAGGTTCGGCATGTGCGAGATCGAGATCCAGAAAGCCTCGGTCGTCTGGCCGGAAAGCGTGCGGCCGCTCTGGTCCACGATCGTCCCGGAAATCATGACCGGCATGTTGTTCCCGGTCTCCCGGCGGTAATTCTGGATGGCAAAAAGGGCCGCTTTACAGTTAAGAGTATCAAAAACAGTCTCCACAAGAAGCACATCGGCCCCGCCATCCATCAGCCCGGGGATCTGCGCGGCGTAACAGTCCACCATCTCATCAAAGGTCACGGCGCGGTAGCCGGGATCGTTCACGTCCGGCGACAGCGAAAGCGTGCGGTTGGTGGGACCCATGGCGCCGGCCACAAACCGGGGTTTTTCCGGATGCTGCTTTGTAAACTTGTCCGCCGCCTCACGGGCAATGCGGGCCGAAGCAAGGTTCATCTCGTAGACGTGCTCTTCCAGCCCATAGTCCAGCTGCGAAACCGGATTGGAGCTGAAGGTGTTGGTCTCGACGATGTCGGCCCCCGCTTCCAGGAAAGCCTCATGAATGGAGCGGATGATTTCGGGCTGCGTGACACAGAGCAGATCATTGTTGCCCTTGAGCTCATGATCGTGTCCGGCAAAACGGTCTCCGTGGAAATCCTCCTCGGAAAGGGCGTGTTTCTGGATCATCGTGCCCATGGCACCGTCTATCACCAGGATGCGTTGTTTCAGGGCTTTCTGTATGGGGTGTATCAAAGCAGGCGGTTTATAGAAAAAAGCGAAAGCGGGTTTTGTGGATAGATGGTGGACAAATATACAAAAAAGGAGGGTCAGTCGGGATACCGGAGGGAAATCTGCCGGGACCCCCACCTGGTTTCTGCGTAATTTGTCTGTCTTTCAGCCGGGAATCACGTATTTTGGCTGTATATCCATGTTTTTTGTATCAACTTTATGAATCAACCGGCATTATCTCTTATTTTTGCGGCTTTTCTGCTCGTTTTGTGCATAACCGACGCCGGAGCGCAGTCCGCGCTTGTTATCAATGAGTTCATGGCGTCCAACAACGAAACCATTTCGGACGAGGACGGTGACCATGAAGACTGGATCGAGATCCTCAACACGGGAAGTGCGCCACTCCGCCTTGCCGGATACGGCCTGACCGACCGCGAAGGCGATTTTTTCCGTTGGGTGTTCCCCGATACCACCATTCTGCCCGGAGATTTCATGCTTATCAGGGCCTCCGGTAAGAACAGGAGGACGCCGGGGGCGCCGCTTCACGCCAGTTTCAGCATTGCCTCCGATGGGGAACCCTTGCGTCTGACCGATGTCAACGGAAACCGACTGGATACGGTTCCACCCGTACGCGTACCCACCGACTACTCTTACGGGCGCAGGCCCGACGGATCGGACCGGTGGGTCTTTTTTGATGAACCCACGCCCGGTTTTTCCAACGTAACGGATGGTATCTCCCGGCTTCTTGATCCGCCCGCCTTCTCACACGAGGGCGGATTCCACCGGCAGGGGTTCGATCTCGCGCTCACGCTTCCCGGGCATCAGCAAGACGCCCAAATCTACTTTACCCTGGACGGCAGCACGCCCGGACCGGATAACGGCCGGCGGTTGTCAGCGGGACAAACCATCCGGATAGAGGACCGCACCGATGAGCCCAACGACCTGTCCATGATCCGTACCAACAATATCGGAGAAAACGATCCCCTCAATGACGGCTGGAAGCCACCTATCGGACAGGTGTTCAAGGGCACGGTAGTGCGCGCCGTCGCATGGGCGCCGGACTCCGAACCGGTCCGGGTGGCCACCCGTACCTTTTTTGTCGGTGCCGACCTTCACGAGCGGTACCGGCTGCCGGTAGTATCCCTGGCAACAGACCGGGGCAATTTCTTTTCGGAGGACTCCGGTATCTACGTACCCCCGAATTTCCAGGAGCGCGGCGAAGGCTCGGAGCGGCCGGTGCATTTCGAGTTTTATGAAAGCGGCGGCGAACCCGTACTGGCCCAGGATGCCGGTGTGCGCATTCATGGGGGTACATCCCGTGCCCGGCCCATAAAATCATTGCGAATGTATGCCCGCAGATCCTATGGCGAGAGCTGGTTCGAATATCCTCTGATCCCGGAGGCACCCGTCGATCGCTACAAGCGGTTTCTGCTGCGCAATTCCGGCAATGACTGGGATATGGCCTACTTCCGCGATGCCCTGATGCAGCGGCTGGTCGAGCATACACCCGTCGAAACGCAGTTCTACCGTCCCGTTGTGGTGTTCCTCAACGGGGAGTACTGGGGTATCCACAACATCCGCAAACGATACGACCATCGCTATTTCGAGTCAATGTACGGCCTGGATCGGGGCGATCTGGTGCTGCTGGAAGGAGATGCCAAAATCAAGGAAGGCACTCAACCCGACCAGCGCGATTATGAGCAGCTCAGGGAGATGATCGATACCGACCAGGTCAACCATCCGCAGATCTGGCAGATGGTCAAAGACCGGGTGGATCTGGACAACCTCCGCGACTACAATATCGCCAACATCTACTTCCGGAACACGGACTGGCCCGGCAACAACATTGATTTCTGGCGGAAACGGACGGATGGTCCGCAGGAGGACGCCCCGCCCGGGCACGATGGCCGCTGGCGCTGGCTGATGTTTGATACCGATTTCGGATTCAACCTTGATTACCCCTATGTTCAGGGCGCCGGTATGCGCGAACAGCACAACACCCTCAGTTTTGCCATTAATGGCGCCAATGTATCCTGGCCCAACCCGGACTGGTCGGTTCAAATGCTGCGCGGCACCCTCCGCAATATCTCTTTCCGGAACAGCTTCATCAACAGGTTTGCCGATCTGCTTAACACCGCCTTTTCCCCGGAACGTGTGGAAGCAGAGATAGACGTCATCTACAACCAGCTCAAACCGCACATGCCGGAACATGTCAACCGCTGGCGGGGACCTGAAACCATGCAGGATTGGGAGGGTGAGGTTGCCTCCATGCGTGACTTTGCCCGGAAACGGCCCGCAGCCCAGCGGGAACACATCCTTTCGCATTTCGGCATCCGCGGTACCGTGGAGCTTGCCCTTGATGTCAATGATCCCGAAGGCGGACACATCCGCATTAATACTATCGATATCCAACCCGGACAGGTCGGGATTCCGGACCAGCCCTGGCCATGGTCCGGTGTCTATTTTCATGATGTCCCGATTACCATCACGGCTGTTCCGGCCGGGGGATATGAATTTGCCGGCTGGGAGGGTCGCGATCATGCAGGAGAGACCGTCACCATCCGCACTTTTGAACAGGAACTGTCGCTGAAAGCCCTTTTTGAAGCAAGGGAAGTGTCGGCCGGGCTGTCAGAACCCGGGCCGGACCGTCCCCGGCACTTCCGTCTGCATCCACCCAGGCCCAACCCGTTCAACAACCGGGCCATGGTGACGGTGGCCGTACCTGATGCGGGCCATCTGAGGGTGTCCGTGTACTCCGTTGATGGAAGAAGAGTGGCCGTTCTTGTTGATGGGGTTGTTCGCAGCGGATATCATGAGGTGGCCCTGGACGCATCCGCATGGGCAAGCGGAGCCTATATCATAACGGCCGAAACCGGAAGCCGGCGAATGTCAGTCCCCGTCACTCTCGTCAAATAACCGGGTTTCATATCAAATAACCGGGTTTCAT
>SKNL01000264.1 GCA_007120555.1 Balneolales bacterium | reverse complement strand
TTTACCAGATACCTTGAAATTGAGCGTAATGCTTCCTCAAAGACCGTGGAAGCCTATCAATGTGATATCCGGCAGTTTCTGGATTTCTGTTGCCGGGAATGGGACACCCGGCCTGTCGACCTGGATTATAACCGGATCGACCGGCTCATGATCCGGCTTTGGCTTGGATCCCTGATGTCCTCAAAGGCTGCCAAATCCACACTCGCAAGAAAAACCGCATCTGTGCGCTCATTCCTGAAATTCGCGTACAAAAGAGGCCAGATCCTCCACAATCCGGCACATATGCTCATGAACCCCAAAAAAGAGCACCGTTTGCCAAAAACAGTACGCCCGGATGAACTTGGTCTCATGATGGAAACTATCGAAACCGACAGTCCGTCCGGAAAAAGAGATCTGGCCATTCTGGAGCTTCTCTACAGTACAGGTATGAGACTTTCGGAACTGGTGGGTTTGGACATATCCGACGTTGACCTGAACCGAAAACGTGTCAAGGTATTTGGAAAAGGCGCCAGGGAACGCATCATCCCGTTCGGGGATCCCGCAGCCACGGCACTGCGCAACTACCTCGCGGACAGGCCGCAGCTGACAGGCTCCAAAACCGGACTTGACGATCAGAAGGCACTGTTTCTAACCGACTCCGGGAAAAGAGTCTACCCGAGGCTGATCCAGAGAAAGGTGGCACAGTACCTTTCACGCGTATGCGAAGTCAGCCAAAAAAGCCCCCACGTCCTCCGGCACAGTTTCGCAACCCACCTGCTCGACCGCGGAGCCGGAATACGGGTCATCAAGGAACTCCTGGGACATGCCGACCTGGCCGCTACCCAAATTTACACGGGTACCAGTGTGGAACACCTTCGCAATGTCTATCGGACTGCACATCCGCGCGCAGATACCCCCGATTCAGAATGAAAAACCTGTTTGTTTTTTTTAGCCGTTTTGTGACATTCTCCATTAAAACCCAAACCCTGATCCATTTAAAATAATGAATATCAATTTCACAGCCCGAAAGTTTGAAGCAAGCCAGAATCTCCAGGACTTCACCACCGAGGAGATAAATAAACTGAACCGTTTTTTCGACAGGATCTACTCCTGCGATATCGTTCTTGAACCATCCCCCGATAACGATCACCCTGCCAAGGCAGAACTGACGGTCAAGGTCAAACAGGACCTGCTCAAAGTCACCGAAACGGGTCCGGCTTATGAGCAGGCTGTGCGTTCTGCTGTGGATAACATGCGCCGTCAACTTCTCAAATACAAAGACAAACGAATTCCCCGCAACTGATATCTGGCCACAATAAATCAGGTTTTCTGTACGCCATATTTACAATAATGCCATTTAAAAACATAAAAGCCGTTCCCAGGAAAGAGAACATCAGTGTCTCTTTTCTGGTTGAGCAGCTTCGCACCAAGCTGAAACTCGATATCCATCCCTGCACATCGGAATCCTTCTCCACCGAACGCAAGATCACCGATACCGATCTGCACCGGCCCGGACTGGCCCTTGCCGGCTACGTAGATCTATTTTCCCACCAGAGAATCCAGGTTATCGGCAACAGCGAACGGAAATACATCGATCATATCGGTGAGGATGTCTGCCTCAGGGCTTTTCTGGAAATCACCAAATTCCCTGTGCCGGTGATTTTCCTGACCGATAACAATTCGCTGCCGGATTCCTTCCAGCAAATCGCCGAAAAAGCCGGTTTGCCGGTTTTCCAGACGCCCATGGAGACAACCCGCTTCATGTTCCTGGTACGTGACTTCCTTGAGGATCAGTTTGCCGTGCAGACCATGGTACACGGATCCATGGTGGATGTGTACGGTGTAGGTATCCTTATATCGGGCAAATCCGGCATCGGTAAGAGCGAAGTGGCGCTTGATCTGGTGGAGCGGGGCCACCGCGTTGTATCCGACGACGTCATCATCCTGACGAAAAAAAGCAATGTGCTGATCGCTTCCCCGACCGAGATCAACAAACATTTCATGGAGATACGGGGACTGGGCATCGTGGATCTGATGTCCATGTTCGGAATCCGGGCTATCCGCTATCAGAAACGGGTGGAAGTGATCCTGGAGCTCAGTCTGTGGGACGAATCCCAGCATGTGGACCGTACCGGACTCAACCGGCAGCGTACTTCTGTCCTCGGCATCGATATCCCCACCATCAACCTGCCGATCACACCCGGAAAAAATATTACTGTCATAGCCGAAGTGATTGCCATGAACCATCTCCTCTTACACTATGGATATGATGCCGCCGAGGCTTTCCAGAAAAAAATCCAGGAAAGGATCTCTGATAAAAAACCCGGAAGTCCGGTTATCCAAAGAGCCGTTGAATATTTTGAAGGTGACCTGGAATAGAAAAATAACAATGACTTGGTCCCTTTGTTTTGTATTGTTGCGCAATAATAATATCTTTGGCATGCAAAGTATTGTCTTCAGAAAGCCCCATGGGATATCAAGACTAGCCAGGTTTTGGAAAATTACTTCTATTACGACGAAAAGGAATGCCAGTTCATTCCCGTGACATATGGATCGGGCGAGCGCGTCATTTATACGCTCAGCCTGTGGATACTGGTGGGCGCTGTGGTTACCGCTGTCACCCTCTCCGTTCTCTCTTTTTCCGTTGGCTCCCCAGCTGAAATAGCCCTGAAGGCAGAAAACAAGGTACTCTACGACCAGCTCCACGAAACACGTAAAAGCATTGAATACCTGGACCAGCAGATCGCCATGATTGCAAGCATGGATAATGATATCTACCGGACCATGCTTGGTGTTGACCCGATCTCCGATGACGAGCGCCAGGCTGGTGTTGGCGGGGCTGATCTCTATGCCCGTTTTGATGCCTACAGCGACCCATCATCTGATCTGCTTCGATGGACAGCCAGTAATCTTGAGAGCATTGAACGCCGCATCAACATACAGAAACTCAGCTTCGAGGAAATTAAAGCTCATTACAACCAGAACAAGGAGCTGATGAGAAACATCCCGGCCATCCGCCCTGTCTCCGGTATCATCCTCAGCGGATACGGCATGCGCCCCCATCCTGTTCTCGGTTACAAGCGCATGCATGAGGGTGTGGACTTCAGGGCCAGGATCGGCACACCGGTCTATGCTACCGGTGATGGCGTTGTTAAATCAGCACGGCGCTGGCGTACATACGGACTGCTTCTGGTCATTGACCATGGCCACGGTTATGAAACAAGATACGCCCATCTTTCCGGCCTTGCTGACGGAATACGGCCCGGGGTGAAAGTGGAGCGCGGACAGATTGTGGCCCGGAGCGGGAACTCCGGGGTTACCAGCGGACCCCATCTTCACTACGAGGTAGTAAAGAACGGGCGGCCTGTAGACCCGCTGAATTACATGTTTGCCGATCTTACCCCAGACGAATACGTGGAATACCGCAGAATTGCTGACAGCATGACCATGTCCATGGACTGATCCCGCTGGAAGAGCAGCGTATATGAAAGCCGGTCGATCTCCTGTCTGGCCAACTTACGGCCCCTGCTATGTTGTCTCCATCTCTTCCTTCAGCATATTCGCCTGCAGTCGTATCATGTCCGGATACCCCCCCCTCGCATGAGCTGGTGATGCCGCCCTCTCTCTGAAATCCTGCCATTTTCCAGCACATAAACCCGATCATAGTAATCCATCTGTACGAGTCTGTGGGTAATCCACAACACGGACCTGCTCCTTGTGGCTTGTCGGATGGTTTTTACGATCGCTTTTTCCGTAATGGTATCAAGATTGGCGGTAGGTTCATCCAGTATCCAGATGGGTGAATTCCTGAGCAAGGCCCTGGCTATGGCCATTCTCTGACGCTCGCCTCCGCTAAGTTGCTTGCCATGCTCACCCAATTTTGTGTCAAGCCCGTATTCAAGTCCCTGAAACCAGGACCATAAATGGGCATCCTGCATTGATTGGAGAAGATTCCCGTCACCCGCATTTTCCCGGGCTATCTTCAAATTGTTTCGCAATGTGTCCTGAAACAGATAAGTAAATTGATCCACATATGTTCCCGGGAGCAGCCCGAATGAACGGGCGTGATAATCCGTCTCTGCCTCCTGAATAGGAAGCCAATATTTGAATGAGCCAAGAGTACAGGAAATGGGAACAGGAACAGGAACAGG